>JBCDHN010000108.1:0-7819 GCA_038749915.1 Verrucomicrobiota bacterium
AGTTGAGCTGAACAGAACCTGGACGAAGGAAGCAATCGCCTCCGACCTGGTTTTTCCGTTGTGCATGCGTTGGGCGATGTATTCCGCGCCCACGGAAAGATCGCTCATATCTGCCTCGCGGCTGAGAATCTTGCGGTAGAGTATTTTGATGAGCTCATCGACCGGCAAATCCGCTTCTGCGGTCTTTTCACTGACAGCAGCTGCCATTTCCCTGACAAACTCCGAATTCATCATGAAAAGCGCTTGCGCCGGAACGGTGGTGACGGAGCGGGTGCCGGTGACCATGTCCGGATTGGGCAGGTCAAATACCGCGAGCGATGGTGGCACCGCACCGCGGACGATAGGCAGATAGATGCTTCGTTGGCGCAGCTTGCCGGTTTGGCCGAGTGAAGCATCGCGTTGGCCGCTGGTTTTGATGGCATACATCCCCAATTGGCTCACCACAGACTCGCGGCGCTCCTTATCCAGCTCTTCGGCAATCGACAGAATCGAATCGCGGATTGTCTCCGCCGGCGCGGGACGGCGATTTTGATGGCGAAGCAGCGTATTGTCAGGATCGGAATCCGTGTTGGTCAAGGCCGCCTGTTGATAGGTCTTGGAATGGACGATCTCGCGGATCAGCGTCTTTATTGACCACTCGTTCTTGACCAATTGTCCGGCCAGGTAATCGAGCAACTCGGGATGGGTTGGCTTCGTTCCGAGGATGCCAAAGTTGTCGCTTGTTTCGACAATGCCCCGGCCAAACAGCTGCTGCCAAATTCGGTTTGCCATGACGCGGGCGGTCAGGGGATGGTTGGGGGCGGTCAACCAATCGGCCAGCTCGCGACGGCCCGATTCCTCGTCCGGAATCGCCGCCGGTTCCTTGCCGGGATAACTGGCGACCTGGAGAAATCCGCGCGGAACCTGCGTGCCCAGGTTTCGAACTTCACCACGAACGCGAATATGCAAATCCCCGAACCGATCGTTGGTGTGGTCGGCCGCTGCCATCGCCATTGGCACTTTGGGTGCACCGTTCTTCAGTTCGTTGAGATCAGACTCCAATTTTGCGATATCGACGGTTGGGGTGGAGTCCTCTGTTTCCAAATCATCGAGATGCACGAACTGGACCGCGTCAGCAACCACCGGGCCGCCCGCGTCTTTCGCCGAGAGATGAATTTCCGCTGCCGTCTCGAAATTGAAGCGCCCAAGAGGATGCCAGAGATTCCGAATCGCAGGCTTCTGCGTCTGGTTGATCGTCAGCGGTGTCTCCCCTTCCGCGTGACGAATCACATAAGGTGCCTTCGTCGCGATCCCTCCACCACCACAAAAACTCACCCGCACCTCGTAGGTTCCCGGCTTTGGCAACTTCGCCTTCCAAGTGATGGAATACGGACCATCACCATTGTTCGAAGCGAAGTAGTTCGTGCCAATACGGTTCTTGCGGAAGGACGACGCGCGCCAGGGGCCGGACTTTTCTGCATCGACGTTGTCAACCACCACGGAGGCGATGTTTGCGGATGCTTCCTCAGCCAGTTTCTTCGCCTCAGCTAGCTGCTTCTCCATCGCCTCGATCTTGCTGCGATGCTGGGCAACGGCGGTGCGCCCTTCCTCGTTCATCTCCATCTCCGTTTCCTTCCAGCCGGTGACGTTAACGTTGTTCATCAGAATCCCGTCGGCGGTTCGGGTGCTGTGCAAAATTCCGGCCAAGGCGTAGTAATCCGCCGTCGGAATCGGATCAAACTTGTGATCGTGGCAGCGCGCGCAGCCCAGCGTGAGTCCCATGATGGAACGGCCGATCGTGTCGACCTGTTCATCCGCGATATCGAGATGCATTTTCGGCTTATTGCGTTCGGTCAGCATCTTCGGCGCAACCATTAGGAAACCGGTGGCGACGAGTTGTCGGTTGCGTTGCTCCGCGGTGTCGTAGGGCAACAGGTCACCCGCAATCTGTTCCCGGAGAAACTGGTCGTAGGGCAGATCGGCGTTGAAGGCGTCAATGACGTAGTTTCGATACCTCCAGGCTTCGTGAAAGGTCAGGTTGAAATCGCCACCATTCGAATCAGCATAACGAGCGAGGTCAAGCCAATGCCGCGCCCATTTTTCGCCAAATGCAGTTCGTGCGAGCAGCTCGTTGGTGGTCTGTTCGACAGCGAATGCAGGCGACTTTTCGCTGTATAATCGAGAGAACGTTTCCTGTTCTTCCAGGGTCGGGGGCAAGCCGATCAAATCGAGAAAAAGACGGCGCACCAGCTTTTCCGGTTGAGCGGTTGGCGCGGCGGGATTGACGAGGCCGTCGATGGAATCATCCGTGGCCGAGCTCCGCCGTGGCTGAAACGCCCAATGCTTGCGGCCTTCTTCGATGTCGATCGTCTCTTTTTCGTGAACCGGTGCTTCGCCCTCTCGCGGATCGACCGCGCCGTCGGCAATCCACTGTTTGAAGTCTCCAATCACCTGCTCTGAGAGATGAGATTTCGGCGGCATTTCGGGAATCACGCCGCTTCGGCCAATCGCTTCGATGAGGAGACTTTCGTCCGGTTTTCCCGGAACAATGGCCGGGCCGGATTCACCGCCCACCTGCCAGGCAACGCGAGAATCGAGCAACAATCCGCCTTTCGACTTCCCGGCGTCCTCGGAATGGCAGCTGTAGCATTGCTCGGCCAGCACGGGCCGAATCTTCGACTCGAAAAACTCCAACCGCGCGGCCTGCTCGGGAGTCGCCCACGTGGAAACCGTGACAGCAAAGAATATCGCCAACAGCAGGCCTCGGAATGGATTGGGGTTTTTCATGCGGTAGCTGAATGAGGGTTTTACATCGCAGATCATTCGGTTGCCAGACGAATCGCCAAAGTCGGTGCGGGCAAGACGGGATGACGACGGCTGGCAAATCCATGAACGAGGCCGCCGTTTTCGGTCTCTTGCGTATCGCGGACGACTTTGAGAGAAATCTCCGTTCCGGCATGATCGCGCACGAACTGAACCAACGCTTTGGAGTCGACCTGAAAACGACCTTTCTGGACACCCTGCGGAACCTCGAACGAGCCGAGATGAACTACCTGTGGTTCGCCCGGGAACTCGCCGTGCAAAATTGATTCATCCCACTCCGGGACGTTGCCCACCAAGCCAAAGATACTGAAAGTGGCATCGGGAACGGAGCTGGCCAATCCCCAGCCCGTTGGTGAAAAAGTGAGCGACAATTCAGCCTCATCGACACGTTGGGGATCGATGTGCGATAGGTCGAAACCCAGATACGGGACCCGATTGATTAACCCCGTTTGGATCGCGTTTTTCACGCAAAGCAACTCAGCGGAATTGTGTCCATGAACGTAGCCGGTGTAGGCATCCTTCACCGTTTCCAGCAACGTCCAACCAGGTCCGAAATCGAGCGGCATCACCGGGGCGGTCAGGTGCTCCCAGCCAGCTCCATCGCGTGCTTCACCCGTGCTTTCGCCAGCCACCGTGTTTCGCTGTCCGGTCTTCAGCTCGACGATGCGATCTGACTCCGCGTATTCCACCTGCACCTTGCCTTCCATCACCTGCGTGTGAGTTTCGCCCGTCCCTTCATGGACGCTGACCGCGAAGCGGGTGCCGTAGTCGACCACATCTGCCCGTGGCGTTTTGATGCGGAAACCGAGCGCTGAATCGGGAATATCCGAAACCGCGGTGCCATTGGTCAGTTCGCAATTCATCTCGTCCGTGAGAATCAGGGTGGCCGGTGCCTCCAGGATAACCTCGGCGCCGGAGTCAAAGTGTAATGTCGCCAATCCCTGGACGAGACGCAGAGTGCCTTCTCCGAGGCGGCTACCATTGGCTGTCGGCAAATCGCCGCTCTGCCAGAGCGCGGAGCGAGACTGCTCCAGCGTTACGAAGGTGGTATCGTCTGAACGCTGAAACCACAACGGCAAGGCCAGCAAGGCGACAATCCCCGCCGCGATCGCGATCCCTTTTCGAATCAAGGGGCGGGGAAAGGAAACAATCGTATCGCGTTCCGCCGTCGCCACCTCGGCTTCAATGGCGCGCCGGCTGATGGAGCGGCGCAAGTTGGCATGCATCAGGGCGCGATCTGCCAGCCAGTCGATCGCTTCTTGATCATCCTCAAGGCTGGCCTGGACTCGGAGACGATCCGCATCCTCAAAATCGCCATCGAGAAGCCGATCCAGTTCCCGCTGTCGCTCTTCGTTCAGCATGGGTCTCCCTTTCGCATTTCATTTTGGATGCAGTCCGACAACAAATTGCGAACGCGATGCAGGAGGACTCGAATGGAACCGGCTGTCGATTTCAGGGAGGTCGCCATCTCGTCCGCAGAGGCGCCATCTTCATAGCGCAGCTTCAAGAGACGGCGGGATTTGTCCGGCAGTTTCTCAATGCACTCCTCCATGGCCGCCGCCCGATCCGATTGATCCGGTTGGCGTGTCACCAGTGAGTAGGAGAGTTGATCGAGCAACGGCTCGGAGAAAACCAGTTTTTCGCGGCCCACGACCCGGTAATGGTCGATGACGCGGGATTTGGCCAGCCAGAGTGCCCAGGCCTGAAACGAGCGCTCGGCGTCGTATTCGTGAAACCGCCGGGCCACTGTCAAAGCCACCTTCTGTGCCACATCTTCGGCATCAGCAAAGGAACTGATCGAGGCAAATACGAAGGCCCGCACCGCTGGTTCCGCCTCGAGCCAGAGGCGGGTCAATCGTTCGAGTTTTTCCGTATCGGACCGATTTTCCATTGCATCTATGCCGACGAAGGCCGGGAAACGTTAACAGAAATCGGAACTTTTTTCCTCCAAAGGTCCCAATCGGTGGGAATCCGGACTTCGTTTACTCCGATTTGCGCTGATTCTTGAGGCGCTCGGACGGGTTCCGGAACTCAGGTGTCCCGTCTTTCGGAACCCATTGAGACAGTTCCCTGATGATCTCTTCGTGGTCGGGATCGGAGGCAAGGTTGGTGAATTCCTCCGGATCACTGCGGTGATCATACAGTTCCATCGCACCGTCTTCGTAGGAAATGAGGCGCCAGTCGCGAGTCCGAACGGCGTGATTCCCATAGTAGGAAGAAATGATCGCCGGGATTTCGCGACTCGTGGCAGCGTTGTTGAGTTGAGGGACGAGGGAAACTCCATCGAGATGAGCATGTTCCGGAAGCTCACAAAGTTCGATCAGGGTAGGGAAGATGTCGATGAGGCTGGCTGGTTCGAGGCAGGCTTCGCCAGATTCAATTCCGGGACCGGCAAAGAGCAGCGGGACCTGGGTGGATTCCTCCCAGAGAGTGCGCTTGGCCCAGTGATGCTTCTCGCCGAGGTGAAAGCCGTGATCGCTCCACAGAACAATCACGGTGTTGTCGGCATGCGGGCTCTTCTTGAGAGCGTCCATCACAACACCCACGCAGTGGTCCACGAAACTGACCGAAGCCAGATAGGCCTGGGTCAGGCTCCGTTGTTTGCCGCTCTCAACCACCTCGGAATGTTTGGGCGCAACCGCGTAATCATTGATCGTCCGAAAGTTTTCCGGAAGGTCTGCGAGATCCGACTCCGGGCTTTTGGGCAGTGTGATCTTTTCAGGATCATACAGGTCAAACCATTTGGGCGGGACAAAGAGCGGCACGTGGGGGCGGAAAAAGCCTACTGACATGAAAAACGGTTGATCAAAAGTCTCCTGAAGGGCTTCCGCAGCGCTCAAGGCGAGTTGGTAATCCGCCATTTCGGCGTCTTCGTCCGGGTACTTTCCCCAATCCCAGGCTTTGCTCCAGCCTTTGGGAAGGTTCATCGTTTGCTTGGGCCGCGTCTTCTTCTTTCCGCCAAGGTCCCGGTCGATGTCATTGGCGAGGCGGCCGCCGAATCCGTGATGCAACACTTTTCCGCCTGACAGGGTAACATAGCCGTTGTCCTTGAAGTAGCGCTGCAGGGTGGGAGCCTCGTTGAGGGCCGGGAGACTCTGATAGGATGGCCCGATTTCGTAACTGCCATGAGTCGTGGCCGCCAATCCTGACATGACACTCACCCGCGAAGAGGAACAGACCGGGATTGCGCAGTGGGCGTTCGCGAAAACTCGGCTTCGCTCGGCGAGCGCATCCATGTGGGGAGTTAGCGCCTGGGGTTGTCCGCCAAGGAAGCCCGTCCAGTCGTTGAGATCATCAATGCTGATCATGAGAACGTTGCGCCTCGTGTCTTCGGCCTGGACTGAGGACGCGAGCACGGCAAACAGGGCGAGTTGGAAGAGGGTTTTCATGGGGTTTTAGGGAGTCAAAGAGGGAAGTTGGTGTCTATCGAAACGCCATCGCGGAAGAAGTCTTCATCGTGATCTGGTTTGGTGGGGGGTGGCGGACTTTCTAGTTTTACTTTGGTTGATTTCGGTAGTGGCGACTACAAGTCACCACTACGGTTTCCACCCTGATTTCGAAATCTACCAAAGGAGAACTAGGGAATGATGGCTCTGGGACAAAGATGAAGATTAGGATAAAGAGTAGAGCAAAGAAATGGGCTCGAACTACTCGGCCACTCCGGTCGGGAAAACGAATCCTCCCGGGACTTTCTCCAGCGGCTCGTAGTTCGAAAGATCGACCACTTTACCAACCGCTGCGGTGATCTGGTCCGGTTCCGCTTCGCAACGCTTCTCCAGGCTGGTCGATACCCGGAGCGCCTCCACCTCCAGCAAGAGGTTAAACTCCATCTCGACCTGCTCGAGATCTTCGCGATCCGCTTCGATTTCAAAGTCCACTTCGGTCTCAAATCGGCAACGCAACTTGCCACCCTCAACCGTCCCGAATTCCAGGCGCGTCACATCAGCCGGATTGTGCTCGCCGAACATGAGGATGGCTCCTTCCACCGAACCCGGCTTGGGCGCATAGGGAAACTCGAATTCCTTCTCTGCCAACTCCCTCCAACTCTTCACCGGCACGGAAATGCCATCGATGCGTAACAGGGGGGTTTGCTCTTCGTCATCCCATTGAAACGGGCGGAAGGCAATTTCGATGAAGAAGCGCAACTCTGCTTCGCCTTCCTCCCGACTTCCGAAAACGCTCTGTCCCAGTTTTCCGGATGCCGCTTGAAAAGTGCCTTCAGGTAGTTCGCTCATGATTGGTGGGATTCATAGCATGGGAGAATCCACTCTTCATTGCTCTTTTGAAAATCATCTGCCCCGTTTTGATGGTCCGTTGCGTTTCTTCGATCAATCGACGAAGAAATTTCGAAAAAATCCGTTAAATCGCGCGACGGACCGGAGAGAACAGGAAAAGCTCCTTTCATGTCCCCCGACGAAGAAGAGAAACATCGCCGATTCTTGCGCCAGTTCGCTGCCTACGAATCCTCGATCCATGCTTACGTGCGCCGCCTCGTCCCACGACGCGAAGATGCCCTCGATGTGATGCAGGATGTTTCGGTCGTGCTCTGGAAAAAGTTCGATCAGCTGGAAGAGGAGGGTGACTTCCGCCGCTGGGCCTTTGGCGTGGCGAAATTTCAGGTGCTGGCCTGGAGACGTGATCTGGCTCGCGAACGGGAGCGGCTCGTGTTGTCACCGGAAACCATTGAGCTGATGGCAGAGGAATCAGAGGCCGAGGCCGAGCAGCTCGATTTGGAGCGCGAAGCGATCTTGCAGCATTGCCTGGGCCAGCTGAAGTCTGAGCAAAGACAGGCGCTTGAGGAAATGTATCGCTCAAATTCCCAGGCTGAGGAGCTGGCGGCACAATTTGGCAGGAGTGTGAGCGGTTTTTATCAGTGGCTCTATCGGATTCGGCAATCACTCTCCGATTGCGCCACGCAAGTTTCAGAAAGGGAATGGGCGCGATCATGAAGACGAAAGACAGAGCACTGATCAGCCGCTACCTGAGCGGCGATGCGACCGAAGATCAGGTCCGGGAA
>JBCDHN010000109.1:0-7778 GCA_038749915.1 Verrucomicrobiota bacterium
ATTCAACCAAGCTTGCCCGAAAAAGACAAGCTGAGAATCTCAACCGTCACGCGACAACCGGATTGCCCTGGCAGATCCCTCCCATCCTGCCAAAAACCCGTTCCTCCATCGGGAGAACCACTGCGCTTTTCCCCGAATTCTGCTCTTTTCTTACGATGGTACGTGCAATTCAGCCAAACGCGCTTACAGAGCCGGTCCCGATTTCCTCCTACGTTGGGAGGGAGTCGAAAAACTACCTACTACTACTATTATGGCACAAGGAACGATCAAGAAGCTCATTTATGACAAAGGCTTCGGATTCATTGACAGCGGCAAGGGAGATTTGTTCTTCCATCAATCTTCCGTTGATGGGGCCAGTTTTGATGACCTCCAGGAAGGTCAATCCGTCGAGTACACGGAGGGCAGCAGCCCAAAAGGTCCTCGCGCTGAAAACGTAAAACCTGTCTAAATTGCAGACGCTCAGGGCGTGAACACGCCACGAGCATTCCATCCCCTACCTTCTCCTTGAGCCACGCGGCGCCTGGAGTGGGCCAGGGGATATCTTGGATTGTTCGGAAGCGCCAGAGAAACTTCCATCTCTGATCTCTGGATTGAGGAGAAAAGGGAAGCTCATTCGGGGGAATCAGGCCTTGGCAGGGGTCAAAAATGGGGTGCGATTACAAACTCGATTCAATTTTTTACCATCGTTTAGACAAACGCGGCCCTAGGGAACGATATACCTGCAAATACCGACCCTACTCCAGCCTTGGATTTAGATTGGGAACAACTCTACGACCAGCATGCGAAGGCGCTCGTGCTCTATGCACGACAGTGGCTTCCCAGCATGTCCGATGCGGAGGACGCCGTCCAAGACGCGTTCATCCGCCTGATAAAGTCGCCGAAGCAATTCGACGAGAACCCGGTTCCCATTCTTTACCAAGCGGTAAAGTGGGCCGCTCTGGACCGCATTCGCAGTAGCGAACGTCGCCAAAAGCGTGAGGAAACCAGCACCATGGATCACGAACCCATCAGTTACTTTGAAGACAGCCTTGAATCCCAAGAGCGCAAAGAAGCGATTGAGAAGTCACTCCAGAAGTTGCCGGAAGATCAACGCGAGGTGCTGAAACTGCGGGTTTGGGGCGAACTGGGATTTCGCGAAATCGGCGAAGCCCTCGGCATTTCCATCAATACCGCAGCCAGCCGTTACCGATATGCCCTGAAAAAACTCGGAGAACTTCTGGATGCTCAAGAATTGACCGCATGAACGCTGATACCCCCCCTTTAGATCCCCTCAACGAACGTGAGGCCGCGCTCGAACTCGAGTTGCGATCCATGGCTCCGCTGGCTCCGTCCAGTAGCTTGAAGGATCGGATTCGACAAGCTGCCGCGGAACTCGATTCCGCACCCGCTTCGCTTCCTGTTGAGCCCGAACGCAAAAACGTGGTGGAAGTTCCGTTTTGGCGGAAGCCCGGTTTTGCCGCCGTGGCCGCGGCCGTCGTGATCGGCATTTTTGCCACATCGTTCTTCTTTTCTCCGGATAGCTCGGAACCTGTGGCTGTCAGCCTGGTTGGGGATCCCGAGGATGAACTCATCATCTGGGGGAATCCGCCCAAGGTTGATCCCTCTCCCTTTGCGCTCCGAAACCAGGTTCTTGTCAGTCAACAGAATGACGGAATCGTGGAGGACGAACATGGTCGTCCCATGTGGAAAATCCGGATTCAGGTGCTCGATCGCAGTCCGTCTGCCAAATCTGCCGTTCCTGTTGAACAGGTGGTCTACGTGCCGGTGCGCCACGACTAAATCGAATCAACCAACCCCATAACAGCATGACCAAAACCCCCTTTGTTCTCGCCTGCCTCCTTCTGCTTCCCGGTCTCAGCGCAGCCCGGGAAGAACGCCGCCCCCAGCGCGATGCCGATCGTGAAGTTGAGAAAGAAGCGTTTCTCGGAATTGCCACCGGTCCGGTTCACGAGAGCCTGCGTGCCCAACTCGGAATCGACCGCGGAGTCGGCCTGATCGTCCATCACGTTCACTCCGACAGCCCCGCCGCAGAACAACTTGAGACCCACGACATCCTCACCAAAATCAACGATCAAATTCTGGTGAATCAGGATCAGCTCGCCGTGCTCGTGCGCAACGCCGGGATTGGAACCAACGTCAACGTCACCTACATGCGGCGCGGAGCCGAACAGACCGCGTCCGTGACCCTGGGAGAACGTGAGGTCCGCGAAATGCGACCTCTGTTCCAGTTCGGGGATGGTCGCGGATTCCACCCCGAGGATATCGATCGCCATATGGATCGCGCCCAACGGGGAATCCATGATGCGTTGGAACGGGTGCAGCGGGAAATGGCGGAAGCGCGGGAACGAGCCGAGGAGGAGCGTCGAGATAGGGAAGAGCGCGAGCGCCAAGAGCGCGGACCACGTGACTCCAACGATGAACGCGATCGGGAACGCGACGGTCGCGGAGACCAGAACGCCCCAGAGCGGAAACCGCAGCCACGCGACGAAACGCCCCGTGGCGAAGTCTTGTAAACCACCACTCCTCAGCCTTCCGAGTAGTCTACCCGAACGAGACACAGCCCGTCAGGCGGGGCTGCCAGCGGCGACTTTTCGCCGTTCTTTGGACGATCGAGAAGACGCTTGAGTTCTGAGAGTTCAATTGCTCCCTGTGCGCATTTCGTCACGCCACCAATGATTAGACGTACCATCTTGTAGAGGAACCCGTTGCCGTGAAGCGTCACTGTGATCACGTCCGCTTGCCTTTCCGGAACGACTTCGAACAAGGTTCGGATGGTGTTGTCAGGATTGGAGCCCGGGTCCCCACGATTCGCCGCGAATGCCGCAAAGTCGTGTTCGCCGACAAAAAGATTCGCGGCTTGGACCAATCGCTCCCAATCCAGTTCCCGCCGCACATGCCAGGCCAGCCCGGCACGCAATGGAGGTAACACGGGACCTGTGAACAACTCATACCGATAGGTCTTTCCTTCTGCATCGAACTGCGCATGAAACTCGCTGGAAACCTCAAGGCTGTTCATGATCCGAATGGTTCGTGGCAATTTGGTGTTCAGCGCCCGCAGCCAGGCATCCCCGTCCATCGTGGAATCGCCGGGCACATCAAAGTGAGCCACCTGCGCCTCCGCATGAACCCCGGCATCGGTTCGTCCGGATCCTTGAAACGTCGATACTTCGGGATGGATTTCTCGTGCTGCTCCCAGCAAATAGTCCTGAACCGTATTGCCACTCGGCTGACTCTGCCAGCCCTCGAACGGGCGGCCGTCATAGGCGATCGTAAGTCTGTAGCGTCGGGTTTGCATGATGGGTCCAGTAGCTTAGGGTGCGTTTCCTGAAATTCGAGTTTCGAATTCGTTCCCAATGTCGATCACGAACCATAGCCTCAGCGACCTGGAAGCCGCCCTCAATGACTTGGGCGAGCCGAGTTTTCGCGCCAAGCAACTAGCCCAATGGGTCTATGAAAAGCGCGCGACATCGTTTGACGAAATGACGAACCTCGGGCTGGGGCTGAGAGAAAAACTTGCCGCGAACTTCCAACTTCGCACCCTGTCGCTGGCGCGTCAGCAGGGATCGGAGGACACCACCCGCAAATATCTCTTCAAGCTTCGCGACGGTCGCTTTGTCGAATCCGTCCTCATTCCGGCGAATCCCTCGCTTTACGGTCAGGCTTCCGACCGTCATACGCTCTGTGTATCGAGCCAGGTCGGTTGTGCCTATGCCTGCAAATTCTGCGCCAGCGGACTTGCCGGGTTCACCCGAAATCTGGAAGCCGGTGAAATTGTCGAACAGGTCATGCAGGCTGAAGGCTCGTCCGGAAAACGCGTCGACAATATCGTTTTTATGGGAATGGGCGAACCATTTGCAAACCTCAAAAACCTCCTCAAAGCGATCGAAATTCTCAATTCGCCGTGGGGGATCGGGATCGGGGCGCGCCACATGACGGTCTCGACCTCGGGGCTGGCACCCCAAATCAAAAAATTTGCCGATCAACCGCTACAGATTCGGCTCGCGGTCAGTCTTCACGGCGCATCGGACGAAGTTCGGGACCAGATCATGCCCGTGAATCGAACGTATCCGCTGGAACGTCTTTTTGAAGCGCTCCATTACTTCGCCGAGCGCAAGAAGCAGAAAATCACCTTTGAGTACATTCTCATCGAAGGGGTCAACGACGGGCTGGATCAAGCCGAGTTACTCGCCAAGAGAGCTAATTCCCTCCATGCCAAGGTAAACCTCATCCCTTACAACTCGGTCGATGGTTTGGCGTGGGTGCGTCCCACTGAACCGCAGCAAGAAGCCTTCCTCGGAGTTTTGCGTAGGCAGGGGGTTCAGGCCACGCTGCGGCGAGAGAAAGGCCACGATATTGACGCCGCCTGCGGCCAGCTCCGCCTCAAGGAAGAGGGCCTCGCTGAATTTTCGTGAGCCGGTTTGACCGCTCGACTTCGCAACGCGTATTCTCCGCCATGAGTGCCTCCCAACTTCTGCGCGACCTCATCGCGATTCCCAGCGTCAATCCTGATGGCGAGCCCGGGACTGATCAAACGGGCGAGAAAGCATGCGGCGAGTTTGTCGGCAACTTTCTGCAGAAGTGCGGCGCTGAGGTGACCTTTGACGAAGTGCTGCCGGACCGTGCCAACGTCATCGGAAAATTTCCGTGCGAATCCGGCGCTCAGGAGACCCTGCTCTTTGGTCCGCACCTCGATACGGTGGGCATTGCCGGGATGACGATTGATCCTTTTGGTGCTGAACTTCGCGATGGCAAGATCTGGGGTCGCGGCGCGAGTGACACCAAGGGCAGCATGGCCGCCATGCTCTGGGCCCTGCAGGAAAAACGCGACCTGCTTCCCAAGTTGGGAACCCAAATTCTCTTTGTCGGCTTCATGAGTGAAGAAAGCTCGCAGTACGGATCTCAGGATTTTGGGAAACGGTATGGCGAAGAAGTGGATTTTGCAGTGGTTGGCGAACCAACCAAACTGGACGTCGTTTACGCTCACAAAGCGTGTTGGTGGCTGGAACTTACGACCCGGGGAAAAGCGGCGCACAGTTCTCGCCCGGAGCTTGGCGACAACGCGGTGATCAAGATGACCCATGTTCTCCAGGCCATCGAAAACTCATACCGGCCCAGTCTCGCGGAATTCGAAGACGAGGTTCTTGGTTTGCCAACCGTCAGCGCGAACATGTTTCACGGCGGGAGCCGTGCCAACATTGTTCCGGACTCTTGCACCGCCACCATCGATATTCGCGCGACTCCGAGCCTCTACCAACGCGGTGTGGTTGAAACGACCCGATCGTTTCTTGATCAGGCTGGCTTCCCGGACGTTGAGATCAAAGTCGTCGGGAAAAGCCCTACCTTGCGAACTGATCCTCAAAACCCTTACGTCAAGAAGCTTCAATCCTGCGGATCTGCGTTAGTGGATGCCCCATGGTTCTGCGACGGCGGCTGGCTGGCCGAGGCGGGAATTCCCAGCATTGCCATCGGTCCCGGCTCCATCGATCAGGCCCACACCAAGGACGAATGGATTGCGGTTGAGGACCTTGAGGCCGGAGCACGTTATTTCGAACGTTTCCTCGAAACCTTGCTGTCTTAGGCGGTGACGTCAGGCTCTGCAGAGCCACCTTTCTCGAGCAACTCTTCGCTCCGGGTTGTCCCCTTCAACTCCGCAAAAATCAGTCGTCCTGCGCTGGTCTGGACCGCGCCCGCCACAATGACATCCTGATTACTTCCAATCTTCTCGATCGCGTGATTGACGACAATCATCGTTCCGTCCGGCAAATAGCCGACGGCTTGATGCGAATCTTTTCCTTCTTTCGTAAGACTCAGATTGATTTCGTCGCCGGGCGCAACCATCGGACGCATTGCCTTCGCCAGATCGTTAAGATTCAACACTCCGATTCCCTGGACCTTGGCAACCTTGCCCAGATTCACGTCGTTCGTCAGTAATCGCGCTCCCAACATCCGGGCCAGCGCCACGAGCTGGGCATCCACCATGGTTTCATCGGAAGGCACGTCCTCATGAATCGTAATCTCGAGACTGGGCGATTGACGCATCTGATTGAGCGATTCCAGGCCGCGCTTGCCTCTTGCCGACTTCACTTCGTCTTTGCCGTCAGCCAGTTTGTGAAGCTCTTCGATCACGAACTTCGGGACGATCAGGGAGCCGCCAAGGAAACCCGTTGCGCAAATCTTTGGAATGCGACCGTCGATGATTGCGTTGGTGTCGACCAGCAACGGTTGCTCGCTGACCGATTCCTGCCGAAAACGGACGTAGGGGATGAGGAGCGAAAACTCTTCTTTATTCGCCCGCAAAGCCAGCATCATCCCCATGAACCCAAACCCAAAATAGAGCATCAACTCGACGATGGTCTGGAGTTCGCTGCGACCAAAGAGGCCCTTCGTTTTGAAAACTTGAGTGATGAGCCAGGCTCCGAGCAGCCCCACCAGCAAACCGATCGTGGCGTGCGAAAATCGCCGGAAACTGAGATCTTGGAGGAGCAGTTCGGTGCCAACGACCAGCGATGCAAAAAGGAGGCCGTAAATCGATCCCAACCACCAGGGTTTGGGAGGCTCCTGACCTACCGCCAACGACACTCCGGCAAGCATGCAGATCAACGCAAAGATCAGCCTGCACAGGTGCATCAAGGTTGATGAACTAATGGCGACTCGTTCCATCGACGATATTTAAGCGGGCAAAGGATTCGATTCAACGTCAAGCAACTGGAGCAGACTCCGCGGAAATCCAACCGGACAAAATCATGCTCCAAACTACCAACAACAAGCGGGCACTAACAACAGGCCACCCCCGGAATGCAAATTGATCTTTTGTTTAGCGTTCATTTTAAAATTTAGAGTAATTAATTTCTCTTTAATTCTTAATTTTGCTTATTTTCCGGTATCATTTTCGAAAATATTCGCGATATTGGCGGCCTAACCTTCCGATATTTCTCCCTGACATGAGATACCATCCGCTCAATTCCCATGAGTCACTCTTCCTGAATCTGGCCCGCAAGACCGGCCAGATCGACTCAGATGATCTGCTCAAAGAGCTGAGGAAGTCTTTGTTTGCCACCCGGGTGCCCCTTGTCCTGACCGGCAGCACCCGCGACAGCATTAACAAGTTCGTTGAAACGGAGTTGCTTCCGCACCTCCATGACCTCAAGGAGTGCGAGCATTTCACTCATTTTTCGCCAGATGGTGCGAACGATATGGAGGGGCTCTGTCAGGCTGTGATGAAGGTTTTCCCCACCATGCATAGCGAGTTGCTGCCCACCGCTGCGCCGCCCCAATGGGGGATGTTTCTGCGCGGCTACCTGGGAGGACGAAAAGGCCAGCGCGTGGTCGTGGTTTCGCCATTTGATGCCGCCCTCAACCTGGATCCGATGGAGCTGGGACTGATGGTGAACGCCATCGACGGGATGGCCCGGGAACGCGGAGCCACCATCATCATCGCCATGACGACCAAGGCGTGGGAAACCGCTCACAATCTGGCTGGGTTTTCCGAACTGGATGCCAAGGGGATTCGCACCGGCGCCGTCGAACGGGAACAGGCCGAACTGGACTTGGGGCCTCTCGACATCGCAATCGTTCCCGACACCGAATCCGAAGAGCTTCCTGACCCAGATCCCGATCCTGAAGCCATGTCTCTACCTGAATTGCTGGGGCTTCCCGGCGCTCCAAGGTATGAGGAACCCCGTCCCACGATCCGCGGCGGAATCATCGCAGCGGCGCGAATTCGCGAGCCAATCCCCCCTCGCCCGGCCTTCCTCAAGCCTGAGCCGACCCCGCCAGCG
>JBCDHN010000110.1:0-7768 GCA_038749915.1 Verrucomicrobiota bacterium
CTTGGTCGAACCACAAGCTGATGGAAACACCTTTCTCGCCACCGACCTGAGATTCGTCGAATTCTGGCCCGAGGACACCGCCGGCCTGCCTCGAACGGTATTCGCCTGGAAGGTCACACCGGCGGAAGGCGGCAATCCGCCGGTCTTTGAACCCTACCGAACGAGCCTACCAGAAATCTCCGGTCTTTTCCGAGCGATGCGGGATCATTTGCAGGGTGATGCGAGCGCCCTTCTTCCTCCTTCCGCCGCGCCCTCTTCATAGGACTACGGTTAGATAGCAATAGGGAGCGTGAAGCAAATCAACGAGTTCAATGATCCATGACGGCATTGGGCGGCAACGGCACCTCGTTTTCGGTCCGCCACTCGACCAGTTCTCTGAGCATTTGGTCGGCAAGCTCCGGGTTGGACTCCACCAGATTGCTTTCTTCTTTGGGATCCTTAGCCAAATCGTATAGCTCCAGTTTCCCATCGGCGAGGAACTGAATCAGCTTGTAGTCCCCTTTCCGCAGTATCGAACAGGTCCCCTGCTTGAGTTGACTGGAAAGCTGCCAGTACATCGAGCGCTCCAGAAACCGTTTATCGTCTTTTTCAAACATGGGAACCAGCGAATCTCCGTCCATCGGTGCATCGTAGTCTGTCACTCCCGCCAACTCGAGCAAAGTTGGGAAGTAGTCGAGCACGCCGACCGGAACCGACGTGCGACGACTCGCCACCTTGCCGGGCCAGTTCACAAAAGTCGGCACGCGAATGCCCCCCTCGTAGATATGTCCTTTGGATCCGCGCAGCGCCAGGTTGCTGCTCTGATTCCCGTTGTGACCGTTGTCCGAAGTGAAAAAGATAACAGTGTTTTCACGCAGCCCAGACGCTTCGAGGAACTCGACCATCTTGCCGACATTGTCATCGAGTGATTCTATCATGGTGGCGTAGGAAGCGTGCAATTCCCGATACTTGCCCACACCATGACCCGTTTCGGGATCACCAGGTTTGTTGAGGTACTTTTTCAGCAACTCCTCACTCCGCGAAACGATGGGCCGATGCACCGTGTAGTAATGCAGATTGATGAGAAAGGGCCCATCGCTGTGTTCTTCCATGAACTCAATCGCATCGTCGGTGAGACGATCGGTCAGCCACTTGTCATCTGGTTTTGGCTCGATGAACGGATTGCTGAATGGCGCCTGGTAACCGCCCTTGGGATTCTTGTAGCCGCCTTCTTCCAAAGCCGGATCACCGCGATACGTTCCACCCACGTTTTTCAGAAAACCGCGCCCCTCTGGATAATACTTCACCACCTCAGGTGTGCGGTGCGTCTCCACCCAACTGAAGTCCCACGGATTCGGCTGTCCAAGCTTCTTCGTTAGCGGAAAATCCAGCTGCAGTTCCTCGAGCGGATACGGCCCCACGATGTGCCATTTCCCAAGATGAATGGACTTGTAACCGGCCCGCTGCATGGGCTGCGCGTAAATCTCATGCTCTTCCGGGACAGTCCAGCGAGAGAAAATGTTTTCCTTTTGCGTGCCCTTCTCAAGCACCGGCACGGTGTAGACTCCCGTCCGGAAACTCTGCTTCCCTGTAAACAACGCGGCCCGCGAAGGCGAGCAAGTGGGATACATGTAGGCTTGATCCAGAATCAATCCCGACTGTGCCAGCGCATCAATGTGCGGCGTTTCGTAGTAAGTTGAACCGTTGAATCCGACATCCGCATGACCAAGGTCATCGACAAGGATAAAGATTACGTTAGGCTGTTCGGCTGCTTGGTTGAAACCCACCAACAACGCTGCGAGCAAAGCAAATACCGATTTGATTCCCATGTTTCTCTGATTTGAAGACATCCTGACCAATCGTCTTTCCTATGAGAACCCGGAGTGTTCCTCAACTCCAATTTTCTGTTTCAGGCTTTTCGACAATAGACTGGACAAGAGCAGTTTCACTGAAGTGGAGGCAGGAAATCCTCGATGCTGGCTCTTCCCGGTGAATGATTGTTGACAATTCTGTCCAAAAAAAGCCCATCGCCAGACCCCATTGGGCTGGCGATGGGCACAGTCATGTTCTGCTAGGGAACGTATCTATTTATTGATGGCCTTGAGCGGTGCGAGATCAATCCCGGCTTTCATTGGATGCGACTTCGTGACGAAGCCAAATTTGATCCACCAATCATTGGTCAGCTTCCAGTGATCCTTAATCTGACCATTTTTCCCAATTGGCGGATCTCCCTCGGCAACTCCCATGAAGGTCGAACTCTCTTCCTTTCCGAAGACCCAGAGGCCTCCGTCCTTGGGGCCGCCGTCGTCGCCGATCACGGAAACGACATCTTCAATCGGGAACTTGATCGCGTCCGCGATGATCTGATTGGCCTCGACCGGGTTCGCTTTCCAGTAGGCGACGGCGTCGTAGTAAGCCTTCACCACACTAGCAGCGAGATCGGGCTTCTCCTTCAGAAAAGCCTCGCTCATGTAGATCCCGTCCGCCAGCAGACCGGTGTCGAGAAAATACTTGTCTTTCGAGGTCGCCACGACCTTCGAACCCTCCAGTGATTCCAGCACCTGAGTCCCGAACGGCTCCCAGAATTCGCCGCCGGCAACCTGTCCGCTGACCATCGCGGCCACAGCATCGTCCATGATCACGTTGACGTAGGAGACTTCATCAAATTTGACGTCGTTCTGCTCCAGCCAGACGCCCATGTAAATCTGGGTCAGTCCCCCTTCAAGAACCGCGACACTCTTGCCCTTGAGATCGGCGGCTGACTCAACGCCTGGTCCCAACAGAATTTTATCCGTCCCGTAGGAGGCGTTGGTATAGGCGACCAACTTGATGCCGACTTCTTCTTCCGCCGCGATCGGGCCATATTCGACCGTGCTCGACGTCACGTCCAGCTCGCCCGACTGCATCAGAGCAAAGCTCTCATAAGGATCTTCAATGATCGTGATTTTCAGATCGAATCCTTCGGTTAGACTTTTCGCTTTGGCGACATGCCAGAACCCATAGCCGGGCCACGAAAAGTGGGAGACTTTCACGACGGGTGTCTCTGCTGGCTCGGTTGCGGGAGGCTCTTCGGCCAGCTCGGGCGCAGGAGGTTCTTCCGCCGGCTCAGGCGCGGGAGGTTCTTCAGGCGGTTCGGGAGGAGCAGTTTCCTCCATCGGTTCAGACGGGGATTCTTCAGTCGGTGGTTCGGTTGTGGATTCGCTGCATCCGGCAAGCGAAAGAACAGCCAGCAGCAGAGCGGCTGCCATCGCCCGCCCGGAAAACAAAGGATCCCGGTGGTTGGTTTGGTTGGTTGGTTTCATCTTATTTGATGGGTTATGGGTGATTGGTCAGAAACGGGTCGTCGAACGAGCCCACGGAAAACATCCCCAGCGGATCCAGCGCAAAATGAGATCGAGCAGCAGGCCGAGGATCGCGATGGTGACGATACCGGCGAGAATCTCGTCCACTCGCACGAATCGTTTGGCTCGCATCATCATGGCGCCAATGCCGGTGGTGGCGGCGACGATTTCCGCGATGACGAGATAGGTCCAGCTCACGGCGAGGAGCTGCCGGGTCGTATCGAGATGCGAAGGAAGAGCAGCACGAAAGACAACGTGCGAAACGACATTCATTCGCTTCGCGCCGAGAGTCTGTGCGGTTTCGATCAGATCCTGCCGGACCTGTTTTGTATCGTCCATGAAAGCCGTGATCAGAAACCAGATCACGCCCAAAATCAGCAGCGTGATCTTCTGTTGATCGCCTGGCCCAAGCCACATCAGAAGGAGGGGGACAAAGGACGCAGCCGGCAGATAGCGAAATGGAGAAACCAGCGGATTCAACATGCCCTCCGCAAAGGGAAAGGTGCCCATCAACATGCCGAGCGGCAAGGCGATCAGAAGCGCAAGCAGAAAACTGACCGAGATGCGGACCAGGCTGTGCCCGACATCGGTGGCAAAGTCCCGCTCGGAAAAGAGAGACCAGAGCGCTCCCACCACTTTGAAAGGCTCCGGAAGCAGCTTCGGGTTGGCCACTCCACTAACCGATAATGTGTGCCAACCTGCGAGGAATACTAGCCATGCAACCAAGGCCAAAACGAACTGGGTTCGTCCTGAAATGGCCCCTCTGATTTTGAACAGATCGGATTTCGAAGCGGGCACAGTGAGACTTTCTCTTCCAAGGAAAAGCCGCAGGTTCTGTGCCAGTACACCTTATTTCGTCAGTTGTTGTCTTGCAAGGATCCTGCTTCATCCATGGCCGATCAGTTCGATCTTCGGGTTTACATGAATCCAACGGCTTTGAAAAAATTGATGTGAAAAATGATTGGTAGATCATCGGAAGATTTTGCATCTTCCGCTACCAGCCCTTGAGGAATCCGAATGTCGGCAATAGGCCCACAGGCTAGCCCCCTCTACTCAAATCCCAAGAACACCATGATTAGCGACCCTCCGCGAGCGAACAGGCCCGCAACCTCTCCCCTACCCCGGATCTTTTCTGTCATTGCCGCCCTCGGTTTGGCGATGACTCTCAACGCGGAAGAAGCCAACAAGTTGAACGTCGTTCTGATCATGGCTGACGATGTTGGCTATGAATGCTTCAGTGCCTACGGCAGCAAGGAATTTTCGACACCACGCCTCGACGCCCTCGCGGCCAATGGCATGCGCTTTGATCAGTGCCATTCGACGCCGTTGTGTACGCCCAGTCGGGTGAACCTGATGACCGGAAAGTCGAACGTGTTCAACTATGTCGACTTTGGCGTCTTTCCAAAGGGTGAGCCGACTTTCGCTAATCACTTCAAGGCCAATGGATATGCCACCGCAGTAGCGGGGAAGTGGCAACTGCTGAAATCCGATGGTGGAATCTCACCGGAGGAAGCAGGGTTTGATCGTCATTGCGTCTGGAATATTCCCGGAACCGGAGGCTCCCGCTATTGGAAGCCCTCACTGATGCACGACGGCAAGGTCATTGAACACGGCAACGACGAGTATGGCTCGACGGTCATCGCCGATTACCTCATCGACTTCATTAAGGCGAACAAAGACAAGCCGTTCCTCGCCTACTACCCGATGAACCTCCCGCACAACCCCTTTGATCCAACGCCGCACAGCAAGGATCGGAAGAGCAAGGACAAGAAACAGAACTTCATCGACATGGTCGCCTACATGGACCACTGCGTCGGTCGTATCGAAGATACGCTGGAGGAACTCGGCCTGCGCGAGAACACCTTGATGATCTTCACGGCGGACAACGGGACGAACTCCAGTTTGACTCTCGATTTCTTTGGCGAGCAGTTGAAGGGTGGCAAGGGCTACACCCATGACCACGGCACCAAGGTGCCGCTGATCGTGAATCTTCCAGGTCGCATCGGGGCCGGCCAGGTGAATGAAGATCTGATCTGTTTTTCAGACCTGTTCCCAACCATCGTCGAAGCGGCAGGTCTACCGGCAAAGGACATTTCGCAAGGGGACGGCTGGAGCTTCTGGCCGCAATGCCGGGGAGAGGAAGGCAACAAGCGGGAGTGGATTTACGGCTATTACTTTCCCCGTCCGTTCTCGAAGAAATTCGATATGATGTACTCCCACTGGGAGGTCGCCTGGGCGCGTAACAAGCATTACAAGCTCTATCGGGATGGTCGCTTCTTCGACGTGGTCAATGATGTGCGTGAAAGGAAGCCTTTGGGCGAAAATGAAAAGTTGAGCGCCGTGCGTGAGAGCCTGCAGGCGGCCTTGGACAAATATCCAGAGAAGGGCGGAATGATCGAGTATGAGCGTGTGACCGGTGTGCGAAAGGATTCTTTCAAGTAGAAAGAGAGGGGACCTCAGCGAAGTATTGACAGGGGACGGGAGACTCTTCAGAAGTGATGCCTATGCGGCCTTCCCTGATGCTTCACTTGTTTCCCGGCCTGGCTCTGGCTTTGGCGGGATGGTTCATGGCAACGCCTGCGGTGGCCGAGGATCACTTTCTGGTGATCGCGGGCGGACAAGCGGCTGCGAACAACCAGATTTCCCTAGAAAAGAATGTGCTGTTCTTCCGCAAGGTCCTCGAGGATACCGCCCCCGCAGCGCCACTAGCGGAATACTTCAGCAGCGGCAACGCGAAGATCAGATCGGTTCAATTCGAATCGGGCGAGGCTACCGTGCCGGATGCGAATATCTACATGGCACGGCTCTTTGGCTCGACCGATTACCTCGAGCTGCAATATCGCCACCACCAACTCGGGAAGGTCGATGGCGTTTCTTCGCCTGCCAATGTGAGCCGCTGGTTCGATGAAAAGGGCAAGCACTTGAAGCCGGGCGATCGGCTGGTGATTTATGTCACCGCTCACGGGTGGAAGAGCAGTGACAAAAGAGAGCCTTACAATACCCGCATTCTTATGTGGAGCCGGCAGTCGCTCGACGTTCGAACGTTGCAGGAACATGTGAAAAAGCTGTCCGACGGGGTTACGGTGGTCCTGGTCATGGCGCAATGTTACTCAGGCGGCTTTGCCCATTCGATTTTCAAGGAAGCCGATCCGGAGTCCGGGGATCTTGAAACTCCGTTGTGTGGCTTCTTCGCGACGGTGCATTCCCGGGAATCGGCGGGATGTACTCCAGACATTAACGAGGAGAACTACGACGAGTTTACGAGTCATTTCTGGGCGGCAATCCGGGGTAAGACTCGAATGGAAGCGCTGGTTGAGACCGCCGACTGCGATGGTGATGGCAGGGTCTCCTTTGACGAAGCGTGGGCTTACACAATTCTCACTTCCCACAATATCGACATTCCCATGAAAACCAGCGGGGCCTTCCTGAGGGAGCGCAGTCACTTCAAGGGGGATGAAGGAGTGAAGAAGAACGGAATCCTGGAGAAATACACCCCGTATTCAACCGTGCTCGAGCTGGCCGGTCCGGTTGAGAAACGGATTCTTGCAGGTCTTTCCGAGCGTCTTGAACTGAACGGCGAGTCACGCTACTCCGACACCGAGAAAATGGCCGGAACGATTGAAAAGAAGCGGGCGGATTTGAAACGACAGCTCGATGGCAAGAAGCGAATCTCCGACGGACATCGCCATGCCATTCGCGACACATTGTTAGGCCGGTGGCCGGAGCTTTCCAATCGGCACACGGAACAGGCCGTTGCGCTGCTTTCGGATCAGGCTGATGAATTTATCGAGGTGGTCAAAAATCACCCTCGCCGGAAAGCGTGGGACGAGGTCCAGAAGGAACGCGAAGCGATTGAAGCCGAGCGATTTCAACTGGAAAAGGAGTGGGCCCATTGCATTCGCTTTTTGCGAACCCACAACAACGTGGTCCTGGCGGAGAATCTCCGAATCATGGGCAACCCGGGTGATGTATCGCGCTTTGAAACAATTCGCGAAGCAGAAGGCTCCGGCATCTGGGCCAGCCCCGAATCTACCGATTAATCCTAATCCGCCAGTCCCCTTCCTGAATGCCCCTGTGCGCCAAGCTTGACGGTCAGGCAATTCAGCGGTCCAATGGTGACCCCTGAGGCTCTGCCTCACCATCAACATGCAAAATCCCGGCAGTCCATTTCAACTCCTCCCCGCTATGATTTCCGCCTCCGTTCGAATCCTCGGAATATGCGCGTTCATTGGTGCGATGATCCCAACCCTGGCCCAATCCGAAACGTGGCGGGAATGGACTTCCGCCGACGGCCGGAAACTCGAAGCCCTGTTGATCTCTGTGGCGGCGGATTCGGTCACCGTAAAACGGAAGTTGGACCTGAAGGAATTGACCATCCCGTTGTCCTCTCTTTCGGAAGCCGACCAAGCGCACGCCGCCGCCTTGTTGGAACAGCAAATGGAGGCGGA
>JBCDHN010000111.1:0-7744 GCA_038749915.1 Verrucomicrobiota bacterium
AGCGAGGATTGGAATCAACGCTATAAGCAAGGTAGCGAGGATCAAGGTTCTTCGGTTTCGTTTCATTGAGAAAGTTTGGCGATGAGTTCTTCGGCGCGTTTACGGTGTTCAGTGTTAGGATAAAGTTTCACAACATCTTCGGCACATAGCTTCGCATTGGTTGGGTCCTTTGCTTGCTGATACACTTCCGCTGCGGCCATCAAACCACGAGCGGAGGCTTCTTCTTCTGAGCCGTAAAACAGATAAGGAAAGAGGAACTGATCCAACGCCGCGTTGAAGTGCTCGTTGCGGATCGGACGAACTTCGTCATCAACTTCCCAGCGTGGGTTCTCCTCTTCGAGCTTCTTTAACTGATCAAACTCGGCGCTGGCCAAGACATAGTTCGCTTCGATCAGGACGCGTGGATCCTCGGCTTCCTCAGCCATGCGACGCGCCTCGCTCATGGCTTCCTTGATCGAGCCCAACGCGATCATGGATCGCAGACGCCCCTGCTTGGCCCGGGGATGGTTTTCGACGTTCCAATCCTTGGCTTCAACCATTTCGAAGATCCCTTTGGCGCGCTCCTGACTGAACTTATTGGACGACTCTAGCAGTTTCTCAGCAAAAGCGAGACCGAAATCGCCGGCATTGGAACGAGGTTGGGAGAGATACTTCTGTTTCTCTTCCCAGATCGCTTTGAGGGCTTCCAAATCCGTCGCTTCATCTTCTCCTTCCAGAGGTGAGAATTCAATATACTCGACGTTCTTATAAGCAATGCGACTGGTCGATGAACCGATTTCTCCACGAATTTTCAGAGTCACGAATTCCTGGTTGAGTCCGAGGATTTCGCCCTCCAAGGCATTCCCGTCCTTCATCATGACGGTGTCTTCGGCCAGACCGTTGCCGAGGATCGCGAACGCAAAGAGAAGAATGAGAGGGAGAGACTTCATGCTTCTTTCGCAGGCTGAATTTCCTCTTCCGCCTCAGGAGGAAGCGTTGGTTCCAAGACGTTGGCCCGTTTTTCGGCTGTGAGTGCCTCCGGGAAGTCGCGAAGATCCTCACGTTGCGACAATTCCCGATAAACCTGAAAGGCTTCGCGCGGTTGATCCATTCGCTCCAAGGCCTGTCCTCTCCGCAAATACGCTTTCGCAACCAGATCCCGATAACGACCATAAACAACGTAAAGTCGCTCGTAATAAGCCACCGCCTTGCTGTCCTGCTTATCTGTCACGAGCAGATCACCAAGTCCCAACAACGCCTTGGCTTTGTTCTGACTTGATACCGCTTTCTCTTCCAGCAATCCTTCCAACGCCTTCTTCGCGTTTCCGGTAAGCCCTTCCTCGACTTGAATCTCGGCCTTCGCCAGAATCACATCGGGAAGCTCGATCGATGAAATCGCTTCTTTTTCAAACTTCTCGAATTGGGCGATCGCCTCAATGTTTTTCCCTTGGGCTTTTGCGATGTATCCAAGCCCGGCATAAGCGCGCGCCTTGTGATAGGAATTTGGATGCCACTTGCGAAGATCGGTGTAGAGCTTTTCGGCAATGGTTAGGCTGTCCGTGGCGAGTGCGGCGTCCGCGCAATCGGCAATGATCTGGGGATTGTGGATCTCGGGATCAATCAGTTCGCTTGCTCTGGTCATCTGATGATTCGCGAGCAACTCATTCTCGCGTCGGGTGAGCTTCGATTCGGCCCATGCGGCCCGTAGTTCCAGGGTCTTCTTCCCATCCGCCCTCGCCTGATCCTGTAACTCACGGATTTCACGTTTCAAGATTGCGATCGCCTCAGGGCCTTCGCGCCGATAGACCTTGGGTAGTCCATCGAACAATTCGGAAATCGAGTAGAGTTCAGGATCGTCTCCATGGGCCCGGATCGTTTCCCAATAGACGGCTTTTGCCTGGTCCAGATTCTCTTCCGCAACATAGGTC
The DNA here is from genome assembly GCA_038749915.1 of Verrucomicrobiota bacterium. Taxonomy (GTDB): domain Bacteria; phylum Verrucomicrobiota; class Verrucomicrobiia; order Verrucomicrobiales; family DEV007; genus JBCDHN01. The sequence continues at coordinate 1,908 of JBCDHN010000111.1, forward strand.
CAGCCGATCCAGTAGACAGCTTCAGGCATCCGCTGACTGGCCGGATACTTCTCCAGGAAGTCCTCATAATGCGCTCGCATCGTCTCGATCTCTTCGAGGAGTTTGTAGGCTTTTCCCACCTTGAACCAGCCGTCTTCAAAGAAGCGGGTTGAAGCGGGATTGATCGACTTGTAGGCGGCAATTCCTTCGTCCGCGAGACCTTCGCCCAGTAACGCATCGCCAAGCAGGAGCTTGGCCTCATCCGCATTAGGTTCGTCTGGTCCGAACGCTTCCAGGTAACTTCGAAACTCGTCAATCGCCGCGACGTAATTCGCTTCACAGAAGGTACAGTAGGCGATTCGGAAAGTTGCCTCGCTTTCGTACTTCGCGTTCTCATAGGCGGCGAGGTAGGCCTTCATGTGCTCCTGTGTCTTTCCATATTCCTTGGCGAAACTGAATGCCATCCCCTTCCAATAGTAGGCGTCCTGCTCCTGAGGGTGCCCTTTGTGCTCGGCGAGAAATCGATCAAAAACAGCGACCGCGGTCTCGTTCAAATCCATCTGCAGATTGAGAAATCCCTGCATGAACAGCGCCTTCGGTTTTAACTCCGAATCTGGAAACAAGGTGACCACCTGACCATAGGTGAAGCTGGCGTCGTCAAGCTGCTGAAGCTGAGCAAGAGCGTCAGCCTGCATGAAGAACACCTTCGGGAGGTTCTTGTTGTTCGGATCATCGCCAAAGGTTTGGAGATAATCTTCCGCTGTTTTGAGGGCTCGAGGCCAACGCTGCAGTTGCATCCAGCATTGAATCACAGCCATCGAAGCCGACTCGACAATTGGACTGGGCGGCATGGCCTGAAGCATGTCTTCCATGATCAGGGCCGCTTCGCGATACCGTTCCAACCCTTGAAAACACATCGCGAGACGAAAGCGCAATGCGGCATCGAACTCCTTGATGTTCTCGAAGTTTACGACCTCCCGCTCGACTCGCTTGATCATGCCATCGAGTTGAAAGACGGCACTTTGACGGCGGGGATCCTTGCCGATCACATCCCTTCGCAGCTTCAGGTCCGTGAGCCGCGTTTTCTGATGTTTGAGCAGTCGTTCCCGCGTCCAGATGCGCTGGAGACAGGCGATCGCGTCGTGGAACCGGTCGGCCTCCATCAATTTGGAACCGAGTTGGAGAGACAAGGTTTGAAAGGAAACCAACTGACTGATGTCCCCCATGTGGGGATAAGCGTCTTTCACCAAGCGGAGGGCGCCATCGAAGTTTTCGGCTTGAAGTAAGGAATGAAGTCGCAGGACAATCGCTCTTCCGGCAAACTCCTTCCCGGCGGGACTACTCTGCAGCTTGGGAATCTGCGCTTCGAAGAATTCGCTGGCTGTTCGGTGGTATCCCTGCAGAACGTAACAGGTGCCAAACATGACCAATGCTTCGGCCCGCTTGCTACCGCTAAAATCCTTCTGGGTGTAGAATTTTCCAAACCATTCTTGAGCGATTCGGTGTTCCCCGGTCTGCATGTAGTGAATTCCCAGCCAAAAGGTCAGTTCCTCGAGGATGTCACGAGGCAGTCTCGGCTGGGCGATCGATGACTCAATAAATGGCACCGCTTCAGGCAGCTTGCCGTTGCTGATTTTGCAGAGAGCGATAAGGGGCTTGTTCTGCTCAATGATGTCCGCCACCTGTGGTTCGGCTCCATAGTCGCGATCAAAGGCTTCGAAATAGGCTTCCGCGGTGACGAAATCGCCCTGTCGAAACGCGTCGCGCGCCTTGGCGAGAAGCTCCGACGAGGTAAAGGCTCCGGGAGCCGGCAGATTGGACTGGGCGAACCCAGCTGTGACGAAAAGTCCCCCCATCACGATCGTCAGGACCGTGATGATCTTTATAACTTGGTCGTGTGGGGGAAGAGGCACGATTCGCTAGATTGGCCTAGCCTTTGACGAAAGCCTAGCTCGAAAGGTCACAAATCTGTCACTCGACCACAACGCGGTGAAACTTCTTTTTGCCGAACCGGAGCAGAACGGCGCCATCCTGGACGTGTTCGGTTGAAACCATGACTTCAATGGACCCCACCGGTTCACCATTGATGTAAGCCCCTCCCTGCTGGACCAATCTTCTGGCCTCACCCTTGGATTTGGCGAGCCCGGTTTCGGCAAAGAGATCGAGTACCGGAATCCCCTCGTCGAGCCTGGCGGAAGCATAGGCCGTTGAAGGCACCGCAGTTGCATCACCTCCCTGTTTGGCTTTCTGGAAACCGCTTTGAGCTTCATTCGCTTCACTTTCGCCATGAAGAAGTTTGGTCACTTCAAACGCGAGAATCTCTTTCGCTTCATTGATCTTGGCACCTTCCAACGCGCCAAGTCTACTCACCTCCTCCATCGGCAAAAACGTGAAGTAGGCAAGAAACCGCCCCACGTCCCGGTCGTCGCAGTTTCGCCAGTATTGGAAGAACTCGTAGGGTGAAGTTCGAGCAGCGTCGAGCCAGACGGCACCTTTCGCCGTTTTCCCCATTTTCTCGCCGCGAGCGGTGGTGAGAAGTGGGAAAGTGAGTCCGAAGCCTTCCCCCTGTTCTTTGCGGCGAATCAAATCGGTTCCCGCGAGAATATTGCCCCATTGGTCATCACCGCCAATTTGCAGCGTACATCCCTGATCGCGGAATAGGCTCAGAAAGTCGTAAGCCTGGAGCAATTGGTAATTGAATTCGATAAAACTCAGCCCTTCCTCCCGCTCAAGACGCGCCCGGTAGGCTTCTGCGCGAAGCATTTCGTTGACGCGAAAGTGGCGTCCGATCTCGCGGAGAAATTCGACGTAGTTGAGCTCCAGCAGCCAGTCGGCGTTGTCCAACATCATCCCTTGTTCACCATCGACATCGATGTAGCGCGAGAGCTGCTTGGAGATTCCCTTCGCGTTTTCCCGGATTTGCTCCAGGGACATCATTTTCCGCAACTCCGTCTTCCCGCTGGGATCACCAACCATGGTGGTTCCGCCACCAAGCAACGCAATCGCCTTGTGCCCGGCCTTTTGCAGATGGGCCATCGCCATGATCGGCACCAAGCTTCCGCAATGAAGACTGTCCGCCGTCGGGTCGAACCCGGCGTAGAACGTCAGCTTCTCCTGATCAAGAACTTCGCTCAGTTTCGCCTCGTCCGTGCATTGCTTGACGAAGCCTCTTTCCTTAAGTGTTTGAAAGACATTGCTCACGAGGGATTGAATTTCCCCTCACGGACAAGTCAAGGCTCCATTTGGATTTCAGGCGTAAGCGATTGCGGGGACTTCCCGGTCGATTCTGGCGGTGACCTGCCGCGCCACTTCATTGGCCAGTCCCACACTTGAGTTCCAGGAAGTAATTCGGGGATAAACCTGAGCCGAGGTCGCGAGAAACAAGCGAGACTTTTCATCGGTGATCGCAGGCTTCAACGCGCTGTAGTTGAGCGGATAAGCCGGCTCAACGAAAGGTGCCTTGAAGATGCAAACGTCCGCGATATCCGATTCCTTCAGGAAGTCCGGGTAGAGGGAAAGAAGCTGATCTTTCCAGCGCGCCGCAATTTGCTCTTCCGGTTCCTTGAAGAGGTCACATTCCCGATCGCAATACTTCATGACATAGGCGACGTGATGACCGCCATAGTGTTCCGTGCGGACCAATTCCGTCATCTCGACGATGCCATCAAACTCAGTTCCACTGTCCATCACAGGTGACCAGTAGAAGTCATCAAGCGGACGATTGAGGAAGAACATGCCGTTGACGACTCCCTGGTAGTTCAGGTCCGGAATTTCGATCCGGTCAGCCAGCTTTGACCCAGCAACTGCGCACCGGAGTACCGGCAGGGGCATGGTCGAAACGCACCAATCGCCCTCAATCGTTTCTCCATTGCTCAACGTGACCTGAACGCTTTCATCAAACTCATCCACGCTGGCAACCGATGCATTCATCCGGATTTCCACATACATCGATTTCAGTTTGGACTCGATCGCGCGGATCAAACCGTGCAAGCCGCCTTCCAAATAGCCACGGCTCGCTTTGTTCTTCTCCCGGCCGAGCCGCTCCCAGATGTAGAGCGCCGGCATGTCTCCGGCGGCTGGGCCAAATTTACTGACGAAGAGAGGCTTTAGCAGCGTTGACCAGATCCGTTCCCCGTAAATGCCGGTCAACCAGTCTTCAATCCTCATGTTATCCAAGTCCTTGCCTTCCCCCAATTTTCGCAGAAGCAGGCTCACGATTCCAAACCGGATGCGATCGATAAAGGTAAGTGGAGTGAACCCCAACAGATCCATGGCGCCATTGAAGGCATAGCGTTCTCCTCCAACGACAAACCCCATGCGGGTTGCCTCCCAATACAGCTTCTCGTCCATTCCAACATCCCGGATCAGACGGAGCAGATCTTCGTCGCTCGGCATGATGCAATGGTAAAACTTGTCGAGCATTCGACCGTTCCAGTCGAAATAGGTTCCCAGTCCTCCAAGCTGATCTGAGCTCTCGACAATCACCACATCGTGGCCATCGGCAGCCAGCCCGTGAGCGGTCGAAAGTCCGCAGATACCTCCACCAAGAACGATGACTTTTTCAGGACGCCAGGACATGAGCAATGTTGTTTCGAGGTGCAGGAGTTACCGCGTTGCGAATCGCCAGAACCAGATACTGACGCAACGTTTTGAAGAGTTTCAGCTTACTCGCGCTCAACTTGCGGTCGTAGCGCAGCAACATCGGCACCTCATCCATTTCAGGATTCCAATGCCGCAATTTCAGAAGTAGTTCGACCATACAGGCAAAGCCGTCTTCTTCGATCAGGCGTTCTCCCCAATGGTTCACAGCCTCCTTGAGAAGCGCGGCCTGATACATCCGATATCCACTGGTAAAATCCTTGATCCCTTCGAGCGGAAAAACGGTTCTGAACACGACCGAAGCACCGCGGCTTAGCAAACGACGGAAGGGCGGAGCTGTGTCATCGGAGCCGCCTTCAACAAAGCGCGAGGCAATCGAAATGCTCGCCCCATTGGCCAGCTGTTCCGCCATCTTGGGAATCAGGTTGACGTCGTGGGTGTCATCCGCATCCATCGCGACAATCATGTCCTCAGGGTTCGCCGCTTCGACCGTTTTCTGAACGCCGGTCAGCATGGCTTGGCCCAACCCCATGTTTTGCGGGTGCTGCTCGACGATGACCTCAAGTCCCTCGTTGGGAACGGCGGCAACTTCAGCGGTTCGATCTGATGAACCATCGTCAATGACGCGAATCACGAGATCCAGTTCCGGGTGTTCTTCGTTTTAACGTCGCAAAACGCTTCAACAAGTTGGGTAGGGATTCTTCCTCATTGAAAGCGGGTAGAATCACATGAACCCTGCCTGGGTGTTCTGCTGTTGCTGGTGACATGATGTGTTCGGTTTTTAGGTGGGGAGGTTAGAGAATGTGAGCCGCTTCAAGATTGTCAGCGGCAAATTGATCGAATGCACCTTCGCGCTTGGCGTGCTCGCGCATGGTCACAGTTTCAAAACCGTCTTTGATGATGGTCAGGAATCCCGTCATCTGCCTGACCTTCCAGGTGCTTAGCTGGTTCATGGCCGGAAAGAACATCAGCTGGGGAGCGTCATCGCATCCCAGAAAATCCGTGGGGTGGAGCAAAAAGCTCGGCGGCGTCCTCGTTAATTTGCAAAGGGTCAATGCGCTCCGTAGATAAGCCCTCGCAATTGGCGGACTGAAACAGGCGAGGTAGAGAAGATAGGTCGCATGAATCGGCGTTCGCAGGCACGGCATCGTCGTAACCGGAATCTCAAGCAGCGCGCGATCCCCTTCCATCTTGATCGGATGTGCCTTGAGGGAGCGGAATGCCTCTCCCCAACTTCCGTAGAGATGCTTGCGCTTTTG
>JBCDHN010000112.1:0-7737 GCA_038749915.1 Verrucomicrobiota bacterium
CAGGCGACGAGCGCCACTTCCTGCACGATCTCATCCGCGTCATGCCAATTTGGTCCAAGGGACCGCACAAAGGTCCGCATCGCCTGTTCATGACTGGTAAACAGTTCGACGAACTTTTCGTAGGTTTCAGCGGAGGAAGACTCGTCCATTCCCCCATTAATTCCCGCCGCGGAACAAACCTCACACCATTTCCTCAAAAAACTTCCGCTTTAGTTCGACATGAACCCGGCTTGTCACGGTTCCGAACAGCAACGCTGTTCTGCAAGTCAGCCCGAGGTTGCCGAGCGAAACGAAGGCTACCTCGGGAACCCCGAAGCAGTTCATAATCAACTCTGAAGGAGTTGCGGACGGGTTCGGATCCCCTTCAGGGATCGTGCTCTGCAAGGGAGGGATCCTTGGTTAGCCCTTTACTTCGTTTCGGACAACCCAAGGCTGATCATGAGCAACGGCTTTGCCGTAGTTGGAAAATGCTGGAACCCAGATTTACGCAGGTCGCTGAAAGGCTTCCCGCGCCGATTCGATCGACTCCCGCACGACACATCCCTCAACGTGATCATTCACCAAACCCATCGCCTGCATGAAGGCGTAGGCCGTGGTTGGCCCCACAAATCGCCAACCGCGCTTCTTCAAATCCTTGCTCAATGCTTTGGACTCCTCCGTCTGTCCCAGTTCATGCAACACCGGCCAGGTCAGCTTCTTCGGCCGCGATCCCGCCCCCGGCTCCCATTGCCAGAAATACCTCGCCAACGAACCGAACTCCTTCTTCATCTCACAAGCACGTTTCGCGTTGTTCATCGTTGCCTCGATCTTGCCGCGATGCCGCACGATCCCCGCGTCGCCCAACAACCGCTCCACATCCTTCTCCCCAAACTTCGCCACCTTGGCAAAGTCGAACCCGCGAAAGGCTTTTCGAAAATTCTCCCGCTTTCGCAGAATCGTGAGCCAACTCAAACCCGATTGAAACCCTTCGAGACAGATCTTCTCAAACAACCGAAAGTCATCGGTCACCGGCATGCCCCATTCGTTATCATGATAGGCGGCGTAGTCGTCATGCTCTGCCCCCCAAAAGCAGCGCACTTCGCCATCCGGCCCTTTCGCCAGACCATTTTTTGGAATCTCGTAAGCCATGTCGGGCATCCTCTGCCAACACCTAAACTTCTGCTACCGAAATTCCGAGCCTACGAGTAAACGCGATTCCCTAACGATAAGTTCTCGGTCATGAACTGCTCAAATGGCGCTAACATGCATGATTAGATCTAAAGGTTCGATTCTACGGAAAAATTAATACTCTGACTTTCAGGACTTTACGGAAAAAATGATTGCCATCAGTTGATAAAAATTCGTTAAAGCACGATTTTACCCACCCGTTCGCTCTGGGAATTGCCCACTATCCCTGCGCCGGACTACAACCAAACCTGGTACATGAGTATTCCCCCCCTTGAGGCCTCATTTGGCCATGGATACGCACGTCCGCATCTAACCAACTTCTCCGCTAAATTTCAGCGCTTCGTTGCTCAGCAACTCTACGAGTGCCCGAATGCAAGCGATGGCGAAGTCTGGTATTCGTGTGTTTCTCTTCTTGCGTCCAAACTTAGGAATCAACCTATTCCTGGCTTGGCTAGATTGTTAGATTTTCAACCCTGCTGTCACGGTGCCACCGCCACATTCGAACTACTACCCGGCCACAGTCTTGACCGCATCGTCAAGGAAACCAATGGACTAACCAATACTGCGTGGTGCGAGTTTGCCCAGCAACTGCTCGACCTTTGCGAGAGTGTTCACGATTTGGACGGAATCGAGATCCACCTCGATCCACGCTCACTCTACCTCTGGCAAAACGAATCCAAACAAGTCTCCATTGGTTGTGCTACCTGCGAGTTTCGTAGCGACCAGACTCTCGAATCCAACTTCTGGGTTCACTCGCTTCGTGCTCTGTCGGTCGTCTGGTATTACATGGCAACGGGTTCCTGGGAAACCTATCACCAACTCACGAAACGTGACCTCGCCGAAGTCCAACAGCTTGCCGATCAACCTGAGATCCTCGAATTCTTCGAACTCCTCTTCCACGAAGACGTCGAACAGCGGGTCTTCGATCGTCAGCAAATCCGAGACTACCTCGATGCCTGCGAACAACAGCTCAGCCATCAATCAATCCCCGTATCCCTACTGCGTCGATTAAACAGCCTCCCCGCGCAACGACCATGCCTCGACTGGCTCCCTAGCGAACAGCAATTGCCATCCAAATACTGTGTCAGCGTAACCGGCCGCGATGCCAGACAGCCGACCATCGTCCCGGCAATCGACGAAATCGCGAACCGCCCGGTCTCGCTCCATCTCTTGCCCCCTCCCCACTCGATCGACAAAAAGCTGCGCCAGTTTTGCCTTCAGTCGAAACAATGGATGCGTAACCCTGACGGAGATCTCCCCATCCTCCCCCTTCGAGATCAGTGGAAAACCGGTGACTGCATTACGTTTGTGGAAGCATTTCCCAACGGACTAAGCCTTGCTCAAATCCTTTCTCAATCCGGAGGCGGCCTGCGCTTTCCTACAGTTATCGAAGTACTTCGAAAAGTAGATCGTGCTCTACATCAGATCGAACGGAAGGGCTACGAAATTCCTTCCATTGATCCAACGTCGGTCTTTCTGGTCGCAGCAGATGGAAAATGGATTGACGCAAGTGATCTCAGCTGGATTGAAGACCCTGCGCACTATACCATCAAGCTGCGGATACTTCCGACCCGATTCCTGCACGGAAACGATCCCGCCGCCTATGGAGCCGACACCAAAAGCCAGGTTCTTCACGAGATCCTCGGCACCACACCAGAAGCCGGTTTCTCAGAACTGGCTGGAAGACTCCTTTCTCGTCGCGAACTCGCCCTCGATGCCGTAAAACAGATTCTCCGCCGATCCAATAAATCTAACTTGCGAACTCCCGCCTCTTTGAGGACCGCCCTCATCAACGACCTGGAGCGCTACAAGCAGAATCCAAACACGAAATCAAAGTCGGCGATGGGAGCCCTTTGTGACCATGCTTTCTGGCGCAACAACACTCCTATCTCCACCCAACGCGCTGCGTTCGGAATTGCTGCCGGGCTGAGCCTCATCACCCTCGCGTTTCTGATCACTGCAATTCATCTGAGCAAGTCCAAGCCAGAAATCACGATCGTGGAAACCGAAAATCATGAGATCTACCGAGGAGGCGACGGAACAGATCCACGGCTCGCTGAGCCACCAACCAACCTTACGCCCGTCATTGGTATCAGATCGCCACGACCGCACAAGGGGACCATTGAGCGATGACTGACTAGCTGCGGCAGAGTTGACTTTCGATTCTCAAGCGTGATCCTCTATCGTGAACCTTGGAATCGCACTTCGCTCCGCCACTTTCATCCTGCTGTTCCCGACATTCGTCGTTGCGGAAGGAAATCAACTCTTCTTCTCCGTCCCCTCCCCCGAGGAATCGTTGGAAAAATACAAAACCCTCTTCCGCAACCCTCCTGGCGAAATCACTCTGGTCAAGTTCGTGACCGATCCCGGAGACGGAACGCCACCAACCAGCCTCTCGCTGACCTGGGAGCGGCGCGGCGACGAAAAGATCCACCGGCTTTCGAGCTCGATGGGATCGCAACCGATCACGGTCGATTGGAAGTTTGCCCGTGAACTGAGAGACCTTTGCCACGACGCGCTCAAGTTCAGCCAGCGCAAATCCGAACGGCTTCCCGAAAACGAAACGCTTCACCTCTTCCATGTTGTCGATGTCGCTCGTAAGGAGTGGGGCTGGTCGCCTCCCGTCCCCGCAGATGGCGTGCCGGGCAGCGTCATTCAGCTCTTAACCCAATTGCAGCAGGAGTCCGTCACCGGATCGATCAATGCCGAAACGTGGACGCAACGATTCGAAGAACTCGGGAAGACGTTCCCAAGCATGGAATTGTATGCGAACTACATCGAGGCCGAAGGCGTTGAGAACCTGAGAACCCACCTCGATCTGCTTACCGACCTCGGCATCGCCCACCGGTTCTCGGCGATCAAGATGTATGACAGTTTTTCGCTGAAGACCGTCTCCCATTTTCGGCGGGAACTTGCAACTGCCCTCGCCAAGACCGCTCCCAAAGCTTGGTCCGAACTCGAAAAATCGACCTGGCGCAATCCTCCCAAGGAAGCCCTGAATCCCCACCTCACCCCGGCCGCCAAACAAACCCCGACCGTTCAAGCCATCGATATGGTCCTCGCGGACTACGGCCTGCGCGTCGAATATCTCAGCGTTGAAAAATTCTATTACCCTCGAATCAACGGCACCCGTGTGCCAACCGGGATCCTGGGTTTGGGTATCGAGAAGGCACGCTAACCACAGTTGGCTGACTCCAATATCATGGTGTCAGGCTAGGGAGGACCATCGGTAAAGGTTGTCCCGCGACTTCGCGAGATGCTCTGTTCGTTGAAAACCCGACTTCTCGACGACTCGAATCGAAGCGTGGTTTTCCGGATGAACCGATGCATAGAGACTTTCGATCTTTCCCAAAGCGGCGTAGCGCTTGGCTTCCTCCACCAACGCCGTCGCCAATCCCCTCCCCTGAAACTGCGGATCAACAATATAGGACACAATCCATGATCCCAAAAAGTCGGATCGAAGCACGTGTCCGTAGCCGGCGATATCCGTATTCCAGAACAGAATCCAATGTCGGCTTGGTAGTTGGAAATATCCCTCAAGCATCCTCGAGGCCGACTCCCGATCTTGGGACTCGCCGCTCTCCCAAAAACGGGTCTGCGATTCGGCCAGGAAAAGCGGAGCCACGGCCGAAGCTTCCGAGGGCTTCATCCTCCTGAGCTGCATCATGGCTTCTCAGATTGCTGGGAACCCTTTGCTTGAGCTCTGCCCGTCTTCAGTCGGATCGCCTTGATCTTCACAAAATCCCCGGGAGCACCGAAATCGACCGGGTCAAAGCGAAGCCGAATCATCGGGCCGTGATAGGTTTCGGCGTCAGCCAGATTCACCTCGTATCGATGAAACTCCCCATCAGCTTTAATCGGAAACCGGACATGGTTTTGGGACGTGGGCGCTGGCGCTCCGTGGCGCTGCCAGAACAGGAGTGCAGAATTTGCACTCGTCTTCAAGGCGCACTCAATCTCCACGATCGGCGCCTTCTCGGCATGCCAGAAGGTATACGGACCAACCAAGCGAGGGTCTTCTTGATCCAGCCCCACTTCCAACCATTCGCCGATGGGCCAACCTCGATCCACCGCATTCACATGGTGCCATCCCAGGCGGCTCCCTTGAAATACCCACTCAGGCAGCGCATCACTGGCCTGTGAACTGGCGCGGGCCCGAATCTCCTCCAATGAACCTGCCACCAACTCGTATCGAAACTCATAGGTGATATTGTGATCCAGAATCTCCCGGCCTTGGCCAGCCAAGTACCCGGTGCTGTTTGCGTGGGTGCCACCAGTTCCCGGCCTCCCCGCAAAGCCACCGGTGAAATGCACGCGCCCCGGTGTCAGGAGTCCCAACCCGTTGTTCTTCTCATCCAGCAAGGCGGACCACCCTTCGGTTCCCTGCCAAAATGTCCACGGATGCTTGCTCTCCGACTTTGGAATCTCAGTCACCGCATCCCCGATGAAAGGACGACCTTGAGTGTAGCTGACCACCCGGCTATAAGGCGCATTGGCATACACGGCGGGAAGCTCCTGTAGTCTCGCCGGATATGTTGTATGATCAGAGCGCGCATTGTTGAGCCGGGCCCGCACCTTCACCGCGAGGCCATCCAGCTCCAACCACGATTCAAACGTGCATTCTCCCGGCACCTTCTCCAACGGCCATTGCAGCGGCCGTGTTTTGACATAGATCGACTTCCCATCATTGCGATGCTCGAGAATCTCCGACGCATTCCCAAAATCATCCCCCGCCTGAATCGGATTCCACCCGATGTGGCGCCAGTGCTCTGCGGCCTGCTGATCAGCGGTCGAAAATGGGACCGGGCCGGAAAAAAACGAAAGCTGCACTTGCCTCCCGAGGTCATAATTGTTGATCAGATTCGCGCCATCATCTCGCGAAAGATAAACGATCGATCCTCCACGATTCAGATCAACACCAACCCTGATCTCGGCGTTTTTCAGGTAACTCATCGCTGCTCCATTCGGTGCCTGCGCCGAAAGAAATCCAACCAGCAAAATCTGGCTAAGAAGGATAGGTAGTAGTGGTAGTCGCGACATACGGTTTATTTCTTTTCTGTTTTTGATCCCTCCACATCCGAGGATATCCGCGATCATCTGTGCCTTCTAGGTTTTTCGTTTCGGCGTCGTCTCAATTTCTATTGGCGAGTGGTCAATTTTAACGGCTCTTGTGAAAGGCGCGGGAGAGTTCATTAACCACCAATTTTCTCGAGTAGATGGGATTTGCCGTCTTCCTTTCGGCATCCGGACAATCGCGACTAGTTTCTGCTTCTCCAAACTGCGACACAGGCGGCTGGCACAAAAACTTCACGAAAACTTCATAAAGCGTTCAAAGGCGCTTCACTTTTGTCCTGGAAGATCTCACGATGAACCCGCTCCATCATGACAAACGCTCGCTCTACCTCCGCCATAGCATGAAAGCAATCTACTGGATGATCTTCGCCGGGAGTCTGATCACCCTGCTGGCTGCGCTCAATTATTCCTGGAACAACAAATCTGGCCACACGGGCTTCAGCCCGATGGCGTTTTCGATGCTCTATTGGCCGGTTCTTGTCATCGGGCTTTTGGGAGTTGTGCTGACGAAGGGATTTTGGCTATCGCCCAGAATGGTCGTCTCCATTGGCCTGGCCGGTCTGGCATATGGACTCTTTGTCACTCGGTTAGGGATTCTCAACGAATATGGGGATTGGATCAACGCCCGCATGCCTGCGCGTAACCCCAACACTTCCCTCTTCCTCATCGTATTCACGCTTCTTGGGATCGGTGGATCACTCCTCGCCGCCTATCTGCTTGGGCCAAAAATCGAATCATCCGTTGCCAACCCACCTTCAGCGAGCACTGAGTTGTCCTAACTAAGCCCTATCCCAATTCTCATTTTAAGCCCCAACGTGACCACTTCATGAAAGCCACCCGAATCGTTTCCAACAACCTCATTGGAATCCTCGGCCTGACCGCCGCTGCAATTCTCTCCTTCCTCACTCCTTGGACGGAGCCAGGCTCCGTGGCCAAGCTGATCTTTTTTCCATTCGTCATCGGTGCCATTTCTTGCGTCCTGCTCTCTTTTGGGAACGTCTTCCGACTCCTTCTTGCTCTGGCAGTTGTGCTTGGCATCGGATTCTTCTCTGCCCTCCATTCCAATGGATACCATTGGCGAATGGACCACGAGTGGGGTCTGGTGATTACCGGCCTTGGCATCCACGCCTTCTTTGCCCTCGTCGGCTTTTCCGTTTCCAGGTTTGGCCCGAAAGCTTGGAGAAAACTACCAGAGCCATTGAAGCAAGGCTAGCGCCCCAACTATCTGGACTGCGTTTCAATCACTCAAGATTCGAAAGCCTTTGGTTCATCAGGTTTTCGCCAAGCAGAAAGCTCACAAGTTCGCTACCTGCCTGCCCCGACACCGGGGACCGTCGTATCCGGCACTTGATTTGTCTCAATGGATGTTCACCTTGTTTTTTTGAACTCCCAGTTCGTAGCCTCTTGAAGATATTTGCTGATGAAATATCGCTCATCCAAACATCTTGTTCCAGGGTGTCTCCTTTTGTTGTTCGGACTTATGGGAGGATTCGATCC
>JBCDHN010000113.1:0-7721 GCA_038749915.1 Verrucomicrobiota bacterium
CATTTTGATCGATCAGAGCATCCGGCAACGTGCCATCGTCCAAACGCGAGAACGAATCGGTGCTGATTTACATGATGAACTGGGGGCAAATCTCCATGCCATCGCCTTGCTTGGAGACCTTGCCCTGGCTGCGACTTGGAACCCGGAGAGGAGGGACAAGTTGCTGCAACGGTTGAAGGGGGCAACTGCTCGCACGATTGACTCTACGCGCTATTTCACTGAATTATTGGAATCCAAGAAGTTGGGCGAGAGTTTGGTGGAGGACTTCCAAAGAGCCTCTGGGCGCATGCTTGCCGATCTGGAGCATAATCTGATTTTTGAGGGCGAAAATTTCATGAACCAACTCAGTCCGAACCGACGCCTCGACCTGCTTCTCTTCTACAAAGAAAGCCTTGCCAACGTCCTGCGCCATTCCGGCGCCACTCACGTTCAGACCGAAGTCACAGCCACCAACCGCGATATCACGCTCATGGTCGCAGACAATGGGCGAGGGCTTGGAGCTGCCCCGGGCAATGGAGTGCCCCCTTCGCTGCGACGGCGGGCCCGGCTTCTTGGCGCTCGCATCACCGTTGAACCTCCCGCCGATGATGGTGGCGCCCGGATTCGCTTGCGCGTGCCCATTCGAAAACCGTGGAACCTGTTATTGAGATACCAGTCGTGAGTGAAACCATCCAAGTCATGCTGGTTGAGGACAACGCCGAATACCGGGAAGTGATCAGCCTTGCATTGGATCAGGAAGTTGATTTGGAGTTGATTGCACAATTCGGAAGCGCGGAAGTCGCGCTGCGCAGTTTACAGGGGAGGAAGGTCGAAAAGGTTCCCGATCTCATCCTTCTTGATATTCGTCTTCCAGGGATGAGTGGCCTTGAGTCTCTCAGTTGGTTTCAAGAGGAGGTTCCCGATACCAAAATTGTGATGCTGACCCAGTCCAACGAAGAGGCGGACGTCCTGCTCGCAATCTCAGGTGGGGCGGCCGGCTATCTCTTGAAATCCTCTACTGCCAAACAAATATCCGAAGGTATCCGCAAGGTAATGGAAGGCGGAGCAACCTTGGACGCCAGCGTCGCCAAATTCGTTCTCGATACCCTGCAAACGCGGCTTCCCGAGGCCGAACTAGAAAAGCCCTCCCTCACCAAACGTGAGTTGGAAGTCCTTGCTCTGATCAGCGAAGGCCTCGTCAAAAAGGAAATCGCAGAACGGCTGAGCATCAGCTACACAACAGTCGATTCCCATGTAGGTCACATCTACGAAAAGTTGAAAGTCAGAAACGCTCCCGCAGCCGTCAACCAAGCCCACCGGATGGGTCTTTTCCAGTTCATGCCGAAAGGTCGGAGAAAGTAAGGCGAGGGCGGGAATCGAATTTGGGATGTTCAAGTTGTTTATAATGAGCGATTTATGAATTTTGGGTTGATGCGTTTCACGATATGCGCCTTGGTCAAGGAAGAGAGGGCATCCTTGTTCAATCAATTACTTCTTTTTCAGCTCCGAGAGATAGGCGATCAGATCGGCCACCTCGCCATCGGTCAGGGTTGCTGTCAGACCGACGACCATCGCGCTTCCTGCATCTTCTTCTTTCTTGATATAGGCGCGTGCGATCTTTTTAACGTTTGGTGACGCTATATCACGAAGACTGACGACACCGCTGTCTTCGGAAAGGCGATAACCAACATGAAGCCTATCATCTTTGGTCGTGATCTGCGTCATCATGTAGCCCTCGCGAATCTGGCGATTGGGCCAAAGGACCGATTCGATCAACAATTCTACGCTGCGTCCCGAACCGACTTCTGTTAGGTCTGGACCGACGTCACCGCCATTTCCGTCGATCTTGTGGCAGCCGATACAGGTAGCGGCTTTCTTGTAAGCTGCTTTCCCACGTGCAAAGTTTCCGGCGGATTGCACCAGGCTCTTTAAGTCTTTGACATATTGCTCATCATATTCGGCAGGCACGCTTGAAGTGATGCCTTGAGCAGCCCGAATTGCTGCGTCCAGCGGGATGCAGGTTTGGCCGGTGAGGCCCAGGGCTTGCTGCAATCGGGTCAAGGTTTCTTTGTCGAGTGGCTTACTGCGGATGAGGTCGGCTAGTTTGGTTCCACGGCCCGGACCCTGGATGAGCGCAGCGACCATCGGTGTGGCACTTTGTACGCCGGAAATCTGAGGAAGAAGATCATAGGTGCGTGCAGCAGCCACTGCCGGGGCGATCGAGGCCAGTGCTCGGATCGCCTCGGCTCGAACGGATGCAGGTTGGCCCATAGAGGCGAACTTCTCTACCAACGGCTGACTTTGTGGATCCAAAGTCGCAATGGTCCCGATCGCGGCAATTCGGACTGCTTCGCTGGAGCCTGCTGAAGACAGCTCAGCCTTCACGATGTCGACCAGCGCTTTAACTTGCCATGCTCCGACCAGAGAGATCGCGATCGGCATCGTGGCCGACTTGTTTTCCTTTAGGATTTGGGAGAGTGCCGTTGCCAA
Source organism: Verrucomicrobiota bacterium (assembly GCA_038749915.1). Taxonomy (GTDB): domain Bacteria; phylum Verrucomicrobiota; class Verrucomicrobiia; order Verrucomicrobiales; family DEV007; genus JBCDHN01. The sequence goes on from JBCDHN010000113.1 coordinate 2,470, forward strand.
ATCTCCACTGGGTTTCTTGCCATGGACGCGGGCGACCTCCAGTAGAGCCTCGAGCACCTCGAGGTGTTTGCTTCCAACTTGCAATGCGAATTTCAAATCATCGGCGTTCCCCAAATGCACCAGCAGGGCCAGATTCCCAGCCTTTTCGCTCTTGGCCAGTTGGCGAACCAGATTCAACGAATCGCCCGAAGCATCCTGTTCCAAAATCATGCTCAAGTGATTGGGATTGTCGGCAAAGTTGAGTTCGCCGCTCTCAAGAGCAGGAAGCCAGAGGGGACGCAAGGCGTGGACAGCCAGGCCGAAGGTGTAGTTTATGAATCGGTCGCGCGGTTGGTCGAGAGTCATTGCCGCAACCTGCATGGCGTTTGCGGACGGCACCTGGCTGCAGGCGACGATGGTTTCCATTCGCACGCGTGCATTCTCATCTGCGGCGGTAGTCTCCAGCAATGCCAACGGGTTTTCTAGGCGATCTGCCCACCTTCCGATCAGACGAGTGCCGATGGCTCGAACACGCGGATTATCCATCCTGATCATCTGTCCGATCAACTCAGGCCAGACTTCCTCGTGCGCGGCGAACACGCCGCTCGATTCGTAAATGAGATGGGCATAGTGTTGGTCTGTTTTGTCGAGGTTATTGAGCCACTGCTCAACTACCGGAATTACCTCACCGGCAGGTAGATCGAAGAGACGCTTCTTCGCGTTGGCTCTGGTCAGGCGCTCAGGAGAACGTAGCAACTCCAGCAATTGCGCTGGTCCGAGTCCGTCCAGATTGGGAGCCTGAGTCAACGGACGATCTTTTGCGGTAATCCTCCAGATGCGACCATGGGTCCGATCCCGAGAAGGATCGCGGTAGCTAGCCTGATAGTGCCCAATCGTCGCGTTATACCAATCGCAAACATAGATCGCCCCGCCGGGGCCGCCCCTCACATTGACGGGACGAAACTCTTGTCGATTCGATTGAATGAGATCCGGAAGTTTTTCAAACTGAAAGCCTGCGCCTTCATCGATCACCTTGCGAAGTTCGATTGAGTTCGACATGAATCCGCCCCAGACAACGTTGCCCTGCATGTCATTTGGCAGATGGCGTGTTCCGATGAATTCGATGCCTGTGTTTCGGCTCGGATTGGGCGTTAGCGGCCACATTCCTTTGGTGCGATCAGTCGCAACCGCTCCGGCCGAGGTGTAGAAGACTCCGCTACCTGCCGCTGAATTGTGAAAGGTCTGCCCCCAATTGTCATGCGTTACGCCCTGACCGTTCAGTCCTGCCTTGGATTGATTGAAGAATCCGTCCAGGCGACCCGTTCCTGGCCGATACCTCCAGACGCCCGACTTCTCCAGCTTCGAGATTCCGAATGGTGTTTCCACGCGGGAGTAGGCGTGGTGTCCCTGAGTAAACCAGAGATCGCCCAACGGACCGCGTTCCAGACCGTTAACCATCTGATGCGAGTCCGCCGTGCCAAACCCTGAGAGAATCACCGTGCGTTGATCCGCCTTGCCATCGCCATCGGTATCCTTGAGATGAACCAGCTCGGTGGCTTCGGTGACGTAGAGGCCGCCGTCGCCGAATTCCAGCCCCATGGGGATGAACAGACCCTCGGCAAAGCGATCGAACTTGTCCGCTTTGCCATCGCCATCGGTGTCCTCACAAACCATGATGTAGTCACCTGGTCGTAGCCCGGGTTCGACGTGGGGATAAGTAGGAATACAAATCACCCAGAGACGACCGCGATCGTCCCAACGCATTTGCACCGGCTTGACAATGCCATCCGCTTCACTGGCGAAGAGATTGATCTCAAATCCATCGAGGACTTTGAACGAAGCCAACTGCGCCTCGACGCTGTGATCACCCGGTGGGGCTGGCGCAGGCTGCATCACAGGGGCTGGATGGGTTTTCACCGGATTGCCCAGGGCCACCTGATGAACTGCGTCATCAGCTTTCTGTAGAAGTTGCTTAAATTCCTCAAGCTCCACTTTTAACGGTGGCCGATTGCCGCCAGCTTTGGAGAACATCTGAGTGGTCCGGTCGCCGAAGGCAAAGCTCCAGTTCATTGGACGCCAGTTGTCATACCAAAGGCGGTTTTTCTCTCTTATTGCATTTTGTAGATCGCTCGAAGGGGCGGTTGTTGGCAGGCCGAGCGCGGACGCGATTTGCAGGGCGATCGTCAGCTGGTGTTCATCGTTCAGATGGATGCCGTTCGTGGTAAGCCGAGTTTTGCTGTCCTTGTTAGGCTCGAACAGATCGACGAATATTGCGCTGCGCCGCTCGGCCAGTTTCTGGATGGCATCGCGGTATTGCGCGACCACCGAATTCTTCTCTCTGTGATCCGGCATATACGGCGACACCGGCTTTTCAAAGGGCCGAGGCGAAACCAGCACGAGTCGCCGAGTGCGGCTGGCCACCTGGTCGAGCAGCATCTCATAAGCCGCGACAAATTCCGGCAGGCGCTCCGCTCCATCCAGCGCCTCCATTTGCCCGAACTGCGCCATGACCATGGTCGCACCTACCGCGTTCAACTGATCTGACCACGAGCCAAAGTCGATGTCGCGCCACTGTTCGTAGACCGTGTCGCTTTCCCAAGCCATGTTACGCAGGAGAGGTTTCTGGTTCGCAAAGTTGGCAGCGATGATGGATTCCAGCGTCCCATCAAGGCGGGAGCGAACCGTGTCGGTTTGCCCCATGAAAACGATTCTTTCGTTGGGCTCCACGCTGAACTTGCCATTGCGAAAGGGGTGGGTTGGGGAGTCGAATTTGCTATCATCGCTACCGAAACGCTTCACTGCTCCCATGGCAACGACGTTGTTCAACTTGGAGCGGATGGGCTGGTAATACTCGGCGATTTCTGGTGGTGATTGGGCGTTCCCAGCGATGCACTGAACTTGATCGATCGTTCCGTGAAAGTTGTGATTTGTGGAGTTTTCGATTCCACCGATCACGAGTTTCGCCTGTGGATTTGCCAGGTCGATTCCTTTCAGTTGATCCTTGGCGACCAACTCGCCATCGACAAACACATCTGCCCACTTGTTGCTGTGAACGGCTACCGCAACATGGGTCCATTGGCCGACCTTTACGGCACCAGATTTTGTCCTCACCGAACCATTGCTTTGGTTCTGCCGATTCGAGGTTTCAAATCGGACCGAGCCATCCGGATGGATGTCCAGCAACCAGCCGTGACGCCAGCTATAGCCTCCGCAGCAAAGAATACCTGCTTGCCTTAGGGAATCCGGCTTCACCCAGGCCGAGACGGTAAACGGCTTTTTGTCCATCTGCCAATTGAGCGTGGGTGATAGTTCCATCCGGGGCTGGCGACCGTCGAGTTGGAGAGCTTGCCCGCCTACGCGGGAAGGCACGATCCGTGCTGATTTGGAATCGACTATGTTTGGCAGAGTCTCTTTGGCGTCATCAAAGGTGAGCAACTTGGGAGCCGGAGGCAGGTCCATGCTTTTCACCCATGCCGGACGAGTATTCTGATCAACCTCGTCCCCAAGTGCCTTCATCTGCTCCGCAAGTTCCTTCACTACGTCTGGATTGGCATCCGCTCTATTCTGTTGCTCGATTACATCTTTCGACAGATCGAAGAGCATCGTTTGATTTCGCTTCTTCAGCAGCTTCCAATGATCCTTGCGGATCCCTTCGAGATTACCATGACCATCGAAGTAGAGGATTTCTCGGCGGGGTGATTTCGCATCGGCGTTCGTTAGCAGTTGGGAAACATCCACACCATCGATTTTGCGATTGTTAGGCAATTCCGAGTCCGCGAGCGATGCGATCGTCGGCAGAACGTCGATGGTGCTCCACAACTCGTCGGAGGTGGTGTCAGCCGGAATGTGACCGGGCCCCCAGACCACACAGGGAACACGCGTTCCACCTTCGAAGGTCGACGTCTTGCCTCCGCGCAAGGAGCCTGTCGAACCACCATGATGGCGGTTTCCTACCGCAGGACCATTGTCCGAAGTGAAAATCACATAGGTGTGTTCAACGAGCTTCAGTTCGCGAAGCGTGTCGAGGACGCGCCCGACTTCTGCATCGATATGCTCCATCGTCTTGATATAAGCCTGCTTCGGATCGGGATCATGAAAGTCATCCGGCACATAGAGCGGCACGTGGGGCATGGAGTGAGGGAGGTAGACAAAGAACGGCTTCGACTGATTCTGCTTGATGAACTCGATCGTCTTGTCCGTGTAGCGGCGAGTGATGGTGCGCTGGTCCACCGGCAGCTCGATGATCTCGTCATTGTGCATCAGCGGTGTTTTCCACATGGTTAGAGTGGACTCTGGATCCTTCCATTGGATGTCCAATCCCTCGACGCCCATCTTCGGTTTCCCCGAATTATCGGGATGGTTCATGTCATTCGAGTAGGGAATGCCATAGAACGAATCGAAGCCGTTGCGATGCGGCAGCGTCTCCTCGTGATGCCCGAGGTGCCACTTGCCAATGCAGGTGGTGGCGTAGCCCTGACTCTTCAACTGATCCGCGATGGTGTGTTCGTTAGGGTGTAGTCCTTTGTTGCTTTGCGGCAAGAGCACCCATTGGTGCATGCTGGTTCGTTTTGCATAACTGCCGGTCAGCAGGGCTGCGCGTGATGGCGTGCAGATCGACTGCGGCACCACGAAATTGGTGAATTTGCGCCCTTCCTTTGCCATGCGGTCGATGTGCGGCGTCTTGATCGTTTCCGATCCGAAACAGCCAAGGTCCCCATACCCTTGATCATCGGTAAAGATAATGACGAAGTTGGGTTTCCGCTTCAGCGTTTTGGCATCCGCAGCAGCATTCAGTGCCGCCTCGTTCATTCCTGCCAGCTCCACCTTCGGATCGTGGACCAGTTGGTTGATCCTGTATTCAACGGTTTGAGCCTGCCCGCTGTGAATCTGCAGCGCAATCTGACCTCGATCCTCGCCACCAGCCTGTTCATGGATCGCGACGGATAGTTGCCCGTTGATCGCCGTCCAAATCCGGTTTCCCACTGCTAAGATTTCGTAGCGATTCCATTCGCCTCGTTTCACCACCTTTTCGCCCCGATCCGTCCAATCCAGCTTCCCGCGTCCATGCTCATGGTAGAGCCGGCCCCAGACATTTTTCCCGGCGTCAGCCTGGTAGCCAACGGCTTGCAAGTTGGGTGTGTCGGTTGGTTTTGAACGAAACTGAATGCCCGCGTTTCGATTGTCGTTCGGCATCCGCACATCGAGCGAAAAGTAGAAATCGCCCATCTCGACATCGGACCAGAGGAACTTGTTGTTGGGTATGTGCTCATCGC
>JBCDHN010000114.1:0-7714 GCA_038749915.1 Verrucomicrobiota bacterium
CTGACGTCGGAACGTGCCGAGGCTGTCGGAGATGGTAAGAACGGATTCATAGACCAATGACTCCAACTCGCCGGGAATGGATTTGGCGATCCCGTCGTCCAGAATACCGGTGAGAAGCACAGCCCGTTCGATGCGTCGCCCGGCATCAAGCAGGCACCAGCCGGCGTCCCGTGTCATGCTTTCCAGGTTCAATCCGAGAAATGCGGTTAGATCGAGAAGGAGACGTTCGAGCGGAGCGTAGTAGTCGAAGACGGAGTTGGCATCCCGCCGAGCTTCATCCCAGCCATCCACGCAAGCTTCAATCGCCCGAAGGCTGATTCCCGACCAGATATCCCGAATCTCATGAGAGGCGAACCGCAGCCGCTCCAGCTCGGCCGGAATGCTGCCTTGGCGGTGGTGGTCTTCGAGCAAAGATCTCAGCTCGCCATCGACATCCAGATTTTCCTTGGCGGTGAGAGGGGCGATCTTGAACAACTCCAACAAGGTGGAGAGGAGAAACTTCTCATGCCGCTTTTCAATGTCCTGGGGTTGGTCAAAACCGTCAATGCGGGAGGAAAGGAGGCGTCCCAGGTAGCGTGCCGTGGCGTCGGCCCGCTCCGCGTATCGGCCCGTCCAAAACAGGTTCTCCCCCGTCCGGCTCGGGAGATGAACCGGATTGTTGGAGTCCTGGGTCTGGTCTTCCGACCAAATCGACTTGTGTTGGGCCAGATCGTTTTCGGAGCGGATCCAGACATCCTTGGAAACGCCGCCTTCGTGGGTGGAGACGATCGGCTGCCCGTCTTTCGCGGCGCGAGCCAGTCCCCCGGACAGGACGCGGATGTGCCCGCGCCGGGTCCGCATTGCAAAGGTGCGCAGGACCGCCGTTCGCGGCTCCAGTTTGCCGTCGACGAGTGAGGGCACGGTCGAAAAGTGAACCTGTTCCTGGCCGACATACATCGATGGGTCGGCCAGAATGCGATTTCTAAGCCGGTCGAGTTCTGTCTGCGACAGACTGCTTCCGTAATAGGTTTTGAAACTCGAGCGGACGTTGACGCTTTTGATCACCATCTGCGACAGGTTTTGCAGGACGTAATCCAGTTGGGGAGGTTGTCCGCACCACCAGGTCGCAACCGTGGGCAGGGTCAGCTCTTGATCGAGCAACAGTTTGGAGATCGCCGGCAGGAAGGGGAACCAGCCCGGGCTCTCGAGCACCCCAATTCCCGGATGGTTGTAGATCATCACATTGCCAGCCCGCACCGCCTCGAACAGCCCGGGAATCCCGGCACTATGGCTGGAGCCGCATTCGAGCGGATCGAGGGCTCTTCCGGACATGGTACGCCAAATCACGTGGATGCGTTCGAGCCCGCCCAGTGATCTAAGCCAAACTTGGCGATTTCGGACCGATAAGTCGCCCGGTCGCACCAGGGTATATCCGAGATAGTTGGCGAGCAGGAAACTCTCAAAATTGCTGCCCTCGGTTCCATCGGTCAGGATGACGATTCGAGGTTCACGCCCCGGCCACGACCGACCTTCCAATTCCTGGCGCCACGATCGGAAAAAGCCGGCGAGTCGCCGCACTTTGCAGGCCTGAAATGTCGACGGCATGACCCGTCCCACAATGCTGCGATTCTCCAGCGCGAATCCCAGCCCGACCTGCGAGTCCGCCCGCTGATTGAGCAGCCACATTTGGCCTTTGGGGCCGCGGGCGAGATCGAAAGCCGCCATCCCGAGAGAGGGACTCATCGGGGTTTTGGCCTCGCGATCGCAGAATGCCCGCAGAAATCCTCCATGTCGCAGAACGATTTCAGCCGGGATGACACCTTCCTTGAGCAAGCGACCGGGACCGTACAGATCATCAAGAATCGCCGCAGCCAACTCGACGCGCTGCTTTATTCCCTCCTCGATCGAATTCCATTCCTTTTCCGAGATGATCCACGGAACGGGATCGAGTGACCAGCGTTCTGCCGCATTATCCGCATCCTTTTCGTCCGAATAAACGGCGCCAAACTCATGCACAAAACGTTTGGTGGCCCGGTCCCAGGTTTGAAACACCTTGGGGCTGTTGTTACTGCACCAATGCATCCATTCCCTCCAGGCCGGGTTCAGCGATCCGTCTTTGCTGACCGCTTCGTCCCACTGGTCGGGGAGGGGGTGGTAAGGAGTTGCGTTTGATTTCGACACTAAAGCGCTATTTCGGTAGCCAATCGATGAAGTTACGGCTGTCGGCAAGTGCCAAGTTGATGTTGGCTACGAGCAGAAACCGCGGAGTTTTCGAACCGAATTCCAACGCTAGCCCGTGACTGAAATCGCTGAGGAGTGAGATGTAGCCAAACGGTGGTCGTGGTCAGAGAAAACGACGATCATGACCGTTACTTTAAAACGGCTTTGGGTTTGACGCAAGATCAGGCAAGTTTTCGGACGCCGGTCGAAAGCGACTCGGGAGAATTTCTCAAATCCAGAGTGACTGGAAATTCTGGAAGGGGATCCTCGGCTGGCACGTAGGTGATTTCGCCCCCGGGTGCTTCCTCGAAAAACCGGCCTGAGACCGTGGATTTCGCCGAACGGGTTTCCACCGCGCCTGGAGTATGACCATGATCCCAAAATCGATTCACGCGGCGGGACTCTGCTTCCATCGCGTTCACCGGAAAAGAGTCGTAGGACAATCCGCCGGGGTGGCTGACGTGATAAATGCAGCCTCCCAGAGCTTTGCGATTTCGCGTGTCGACCAGATCAAAACGCAGCGGCGTCTGAACTCCGATGCTTGGGTGGAGAGCCGAATGGGGAGCCCAGGCTTTGTAACGAACTCCGCCAACGCCTTCTCCCTGAACACCCGTCGGGAAGAGTGGAACGCGTCTGCCATTGCAGAGAATCACGTGTCGGCCTTCCGTCAGGCCGCGAGCCCGAACCTGGAGACGTTCGACCGATGAATCGACGTAGCGGGAGGTGCCTTGCGAAGTGACTTCTTCGCCGAGAACATGCCAGGGTTCGAGGGCAAAGCGCAGTTCGATTTCAACCCCGTGATAGTGAACCCGGCCATACACCGGAAAACGGAATTCATGGAACGCCCGAAGCCATTCGAGCTCGAACGGAATTCCCGATTCGCGCAGTTCCAGAATCACGTCACGAACGTCATCCCAGACGAATTGGGGCAGCATGAACTGATCGTGCAGCGAAGTGCCCCAACGCACCAGCTTGTGGCGATACGGATCATCCCAGAAACGGGAGATGAGGCTGCGGACGAGCAGGGACTGGACCAGGCTCATCCGGGCGTGAGGAGGCATTTCAAAGGCGCGTAACTCAAGCAGACCAAGGCGACCGCTGGAACTGTCCGGCGAGTAGAGCTTGTCGATCGAGAACTCGGAGCGGTGCGTGTTCCCGCTCAGGTCCGTCAGTAGATTGCGAAGCACCCGATCCAGCACCCACGGAGTTTCGGAGCTTTCGGGCAACTGCTGAAACGCAATATCCAACTCAAACAGGCGATCGTCGACGCCTTCATCAACCCGCGGTGCCTGACTCGTTGGTCCGATGAACATTCCGGAGAACAGGTAGGAAAGGCCGGGATGATGTTGCCAATAGGTGATCAGGCTTCGCAGCAGACCGGGCCGACGCAGAAACGGACTTTGAGACGGAGTCTCCGCTCCCACCACCACGTGGTTTCCGCCTCCGGTGCCGGTATGGCGTCCGTCGAGCATGAACTTTTCCGCGCAGAGTCGGGCCAGTCGAGCTTCCTGGTAAAGAATGTCGGTGCGTTCGGACAGTTCCTTCCAGTTGGAGGAAGGATGCATGTTGACCTCGATCACGCCGGGGTCGGGAGTCACTTTGAGGCGCTCGATCCGGGAATCGTGAGGAGGCTCATAGCCCTCAATCACGACCGGAATGTCAAAATCAACCGCTGTCTCTTCGATCGCTTTCAAGAGCAGCGTGTAGCGCTCAAGCATGTCGATCGGTGGGAAAAAGATGTGCAGGCGCCCTTCCCGAATCTCAAAACAGAGAGCCGTGCGTGGCATCCACTGCTGGTGAATATGGGACCAGGAGCCAGCGCCGGAAGGCAGTCCTTCCTGATTCTCCGTTACCGCAGAGTCTTTGCCGGAGCCTTTCTTCTTCCCTTTCCCCTTGGCTTTCTTTGTCGATTGATGGCGGAGATAATACTGTCGGTAATCGTCCGGAGTCGGTCCTTTTTCGGGAATCGAAGTGAGCGGATTTACGAGAAGCGGCAGTTTTGATTCGAGCGGACAAGCCTGCTCAACAAAATCGTAAGGTCGGCTTTCCGTCAGGGAATTAAGGGGCAACCGGAATCCCATTGGCGACGAGCCCGGGGTCAGATACAGCTTTTCGCGCCGAAACTGCCAACGTCCTCCACAGAATCCGCCATACGACTCGTCATAGTAAATCGGCAGAACGTAGCCGGAAGGAACATCCAGACCTCTCCGGATCAATCGTGCCAGCATACGACGCTCCAATGAGGCGGAGTTCTCGGCTTCCGTGGAGATTTCATCGGTCGGTAGAGTGGACTCTTTCCAGCGATAGTAGTCGACGTCTTCGAGAGCGGGAAGGATGTAGTCGTGATCAATCTTGAGGAGATTTGCGACGGCGTTGGCAAAATCGTGTGCCCGATCGATCGTCAGATTACCGGGCTGATCCAAGTCAGCCAACAGCTCCTCATTCTCCCACATCGGCACCCCGTCTTTTCTCCAGAAACATCCATAGGCCCAACGCGGCACCGGTTCGCTCGGATACCACTTGCCTTCACCATACCAACGCAAGCCTCCGGGAGCAAAGGCCCGCTGAAGGCGAACCAGCAGGTCCATTCCGCGTTCCCGCTTGAAGGGGCTGTCGGCACTGGTGTTCCATTCGTCACCGTCCATGTCATCGATCGAGACAAAGGTCGGCTCACCTCCCATCGTTAACCGAACATCCTGGCTTTCGAGTTGTTCGTCGACCAACTCACCGACCGAGGTAATCGCCTGCCATTCTTCATCGGAGTAGGGCTTGGTGACTCGGGGGTCTTCGTGAATGCGGGTGACCTTGTTCTCATAGGAAAACTCGACTTCGCATTCCCCCAATGCCCCGGTTACGGGAGCTGCACTCCCAGGATCCGGGGTGCAAGCCAATGGGATATGTCCTTCCCCAACGAACAGACCGGAAGTGGGATCCAGGCCAACCCAGCCCGCTCCCGGCAGATAGACCTCGGCCCAGGCATGCAGGTCGGTAAAGTCCTGGCTTGCGCCCTCTGGGCCTTCCAGCGGCTTCTCGTCCGGCGTCAGCTGAACCAGGTATCCGGAAACGAAGCGGGAGGCCAATCCATAGTGTCGTAGAAGCTGAACCAACAGATATCCCGAATCCCGGCACGAACCCGAGCCTTTCTTGAGGGTTTCTCGACAGGACTGAACCCCGGGCTCCATTCGGATGTTGTAATCGATGATTCGCTCCAGCTCCTGGTTGACGCTGACCAGAAAATCGTTGGTTCGCATCGGCTCAATCGGCCGCAAATCCTCAACCAGTTCCTTGAGCTGTTTCCCCCGTTCCTTAATCTCCAGATACGGCTTCAGCTCGGTCTTCAGCTCGCTGCTATAGGTAAACGGATACTCTTCGGCTTCATCCTCCAGGAAGAAGTCGAATGGGTTGATCGTCGTCATGTCCGCGACCAGATCAACCACGATATTGAGTTGGCGAGCCTTCTTCGGAAATACCAGCCGGAAGGCATAGTTTCCAAAAGGATCCTGCACCAGGTTGCAATAGTGATCCTCCGGTTCCACTTTCAGCGAGTAAGAGAGAATCGGAGTGCGGCTGTGCGGCGCCGGGCGCAGGCGAACCACGTGGGGGCTCAGTGAAACGGATCGATCAAAGTCGTACGTCGTACGGTGGGTAAGGGCAACGTGGATTGACATTGGCGTGATTGGGAAACTGACGGTCTGCCTCTGAAGATACTCCCGGGACTACGCTAGGTAGTCTTTGTGGATTGCGACTGAGACTGCGATTGAGACTTGGATTTTGGATCCAGAGGCTCTCTTTCTCGGATAAAAAAGTATTTGCTGTAGATCTCCAGACCAATGGCATTGAGGTCAACTTGCAGCGAGTCTACATACTGGTGAAGTCCCAATTCCGCAACCTCATTCCTACCCGCAAAGTCAAGCCGCGCCAGGGTTGCTCCCGCCAATCGTTCTGCTTCGTTGCTATAGCGATGAGTCGGGGTGCTTGAGATACTATGTAGAATGGTGTGGACCTGCCGCATACAAAAGCGAACCGATCGTGGAAAGGTGCTGGAAAAGATAAGAATGGCAGAAGCTTTGGAGGCGGTCACCTCACCCCCAAAACGAGCTCGATAGACAGAGGCGGCGCTGCAGGCCCGCATCACCGTCGGCCAGGCTGCTCCCCGATTTCCTTCCGGCAGAAAGTGGGGGAAATCGAGGATCCGAGTCGTCTTGTCCGCTCTCTCAATATATTTCCCCAATTGAATGAATGCCCAGGCTTCTTCATGGGGAATGGTCGCATCCGTGATTCCATGAAAGAGGAGAGAAGATTCAATGATCTTGGAGCAGAAGTCAGGGGCTGATTTTCTCCATTCCTGGCGACCGTTGTCTCTCAGGAAAATATGCAGCCCGTTCAGGTTCAGCCAGACTTCTTCAGAAATTTGATCGCGCACTGCGCGGGCGTTCTCGCGGGCTGCTGCGATACAGCTGACAATACTCTCCGGATTCTTCGGAGAGATGCTCATGAAATCGGCGATGGGCTGTTTGCGTTTCTTCCCTTTCGCCTGTTCGGCATAAAGCTCTTCCAGAGCCGTTACCTCAAGCATGGATCTCCAGGACTTTGCGGTATCGTCACCCGACCAGACCAGATCCATGAGGTCTTGTTCATGAGTATTGATCAAACGGGCGAGGTTCTCAGCGCGCTCAATGTAGCGAGCCATCCAGTAAAGGTTGTTTGCGACGCGGGAGAGCATGATCAGTTTCCGTTTCGGGAATCAGTGTTTCGCAAAACCCAGGTGTCTTTGCTTCCTCCGCCTTGGGAAGAGTTGACGATGAGGGAACCTTTCTTCAGCGCAACACGAGTCAACCCGCCGGGGACAACCGTGATCTTGTCTCCATAAAGAACAAAGGGCCGAAGGTCGACATGCCTGCCTTCAGCGCAGGAATCGCAGAGCGTGGGATGCCGGGAAAGAGAGATGACCGGTTGCGCAATATATTCACGCGGGTTGGCGACAATGAGTTTTCGGAAGGCGGCAATTTCTTTCTTGGTGGCCGTGGGACCCATCAACATGCCGTAGCCACCCGCTTCGTTTGCCGCTTTCACAACGAGACTGTCCAGATTCTCCAGAATGTAGGTCCGATCCTTCTTATCCAGACCGAGATAGGTGGGAACGTTTTCCAGTATGGGTTCCTCGGAGAGATAGAAACGAATCATCTGAGGAACATAGGCATAGACGACCTTGTCATCGGCAACTCCGGTTCCAATCGCGTTAACCAGGGTGACGTTTCCTTTGCGGTAGGCTTCCACCAAGCCGGGAACTCCAAGAAGGGAATCGGGCCTGAAAGCTTTGGGATCGAGAAACTGGTCGTCGATTCTTCGATAAATAACGTCCACAGGCACTGGTCCCTTGGTCGTATGCATATAGACACGATCTCCTTCCACAACCAGATCCTGTCCCTCAACGATTTCGATCCCCATTTGCTGGGCGAGGAAGGTATGCTCAAAATAGGCGCTGTTGTATTGGCCCGGCGTCAACACGACGCAG
>JBCDHN010000115.1:0-7648 GCA_038749915.1 Verrucomicrobiota bacterium
ATGATGTGACGCTCTTCAGTGTCATGTTGCGCGATGAACTGAGAAGGTTTGAAGAGCAGAACGTTGATTCCGAGCGATGCGTTGTCGATACGACCGAGTTGCAGACGCGAATGATGGAGTTGCTTCCGGATACGGAAGATGAAGTGCGCGTTCGGCGGAAGTTCGATCAATTGATGGTGCGGGCCCAGGAACTTGGCTTTCTCCGCAAGCTCAACACGCAGCCGGTTGCCTATGAAATCCGTCCAATCATCAAGGCACGGATCACAGCCGAGCGGCTCGATGAATTGAAGCAGCAATTTCAAACTCACGCGGAGACGGTGGCCGCTCAAAACCAGTTACAAAGCTAAAGAAGAAGATGGAAGACAACTTCGTTTCGGTAGGACTCCCCGGTTACCGCCTTTACAAGGTGCAGATCATGAACTGGGGGACAATCGATTCCTCCAAAGGCCAGATCCATACGGTTCGTCCCAATGGAAGGACGTCATTGCTGATCGGTCAAAACGGAAGCGGTAAATCGACGATGGTGGATAGTATCCTGACCTTGCTGGTGCGCCCGGGGATTCGGAACTACAACGTCGCAGCCGGCTCAAGTGGGAAGAAGCGCGAACGCGATGAGCGCTCTTATCTCATGGGCGCATACGGGCATGCCAGTTCCGATTCTGAGAACAAGGCTTCAACGTTGTATCTCCGCAAGGAGGGAAGGCATCTCAGTATCTTGCTCGGCTACTTCTACAACGCGGATACCAAGAAAGGTTTCACGGTATCTCAAGTACTATATTGTGGTGCCGATGGAAAAGTGGAAAAGGTCTTCTGCTTCGCCAAGGGAGAGAAGGACATCGCAGAGGACTTCGCGGACATCAAGTCGATCGACCAGATCTCCAAGAAACTGGAGGCGCGCGACATCAAGACAACGAAGACGTTTACCCAATATCACAAGTGGCTTATTAATGAAGCCAATATGCGTCCCAAGGCGATGGACGTCTTCAACCAAACTGTCGCGGTAAAGGACATTCGGAGTCTTACCGAATTCATCCGTGGTCACATGCTGGAAGGCCAGAACTGGAAAGAGCGGATCGATGACATTCTCAACCACTTCCAGCAACTGTCGGATGCTCATCGCATGCTGGTCGATGCGAGAGAGCAATCCGTTGCGCTTCAGCCTATTGCTCAGACGGGGGCCGAGTACAATCGGCTTCGGGAAGAACTGCAAAAACGGGAGCAAACTGAGAAGGCTTGTGATGCTTATTTTCGCGTCAAAACGGTCGATCTATTCACGCGAGTGCGCGAGGAGCGCCTCGTTGAAGGGGAGGGGATAACTGCGGAGCTGGAAGGGTTGAATCGTCGCCTGGACGACAACGAGCAGCAGATCCGCCGGTTGCAGAATGACGTGGAGAATGCCGGTGGGGAGCGACTTCGTTCGTTGCCGTTCTTGCTGGAGCAAAAGCAGGAAGATTCCAAGCGCCGCCGGGAGCGGGCGGATCGCTATGGCAAAGCGCTGAGCAAAGCCGGATTGGCTGGCCATGTCAGCGATGAAGCAGCGTTCCAGTCGACGCATGAAGCACTGAACTCCTTACGGGCTGCGACTGAGCAGGAGCTTCAAACGCTTGAAGAAGGCAAACTGAATAGCGCGATTCGAGCCCATAAACTGGAGGCCCGGCGCGATGGTTTGGATTTGGAGATCCGCACCTTGCAGGAGCAGGGATCGAATCTTCCCGAGCGCCATCAGCAGCTTCGAAAACAGATCTGCGACGGGCTGGGAATGGATCCTGCGCAGCTGCCATTCGCGGCGGAGTTGATCGCGATCAAGGACACCGAAACCGACTGGACCAGCGCGGCTGAGTCGTCCTTGCGTGACTTTGGACTTACCTTGCTGGTTCCTGCGGATCGGTTTCGCGATGTGAGTAGCTTCGTGGAGCAGCTTTCCTTGAGGGATTCGAACGATTCGATGAAGCTGGCTTACCTTCGTGTGGGTGAAGTGCTTCCTGACAATGTTCCCACGATTGATCGGAATGACGAATCTCAGCTCGTCAACAAGCTGGACTACAAAGTAGATCATCCGTGGATCGAATGGGTTAGAACCGAGTTGATTGAGCGTTACAACTTCAAGTGTTGTGAATCATTTGAGGACTTTCGCGAGGTGCGAACGATGGCCTTGACCGCAGATCGTCACATCAATCTGGGGCGGGGATGGTTTGAGAAAGACGATCGTGAACTGGTGACGAATCCCCGCCACTATATATTAGGCTGGGACAACGAAGCGAAGCTTCAGGTGTTGCGAAAAGATCTCACCGCAGCGCAGGAAGACGTGCAGCGGCTCCTCGTGGAGATGGCTCAGAATGGTGATCAGGTTACGGAACTGAGAGGGAGGGAGGAAGCGATTCGCCGAGCCCAGGAAGTTCGCGTGTTTGCCGAGATTGATCATGAAGCGGTTGATCGTGAATTGGCGGAATTGCGCCGCGAAAAGGAGATGCTGGAGACGTCCAATGAGGCGGTGAGCGCGGTAACGAGTCAGCTGGGAGCGGCGACATCCCAGAAGCATGAGCTGAAAGGGCGGGAAAGCCAGTTGATCAAGCGCCTCGGAGTGTTGGAGCGGGAAATCTCCCAGGCAACCACCTTGTTAGAGACAAGTCAGCGCCAAATTCAATCCATGAGCGAAGAAGGTGACTTCGAAGCTCAGAAAGCACTCTTTCCCAGTATCGAGG
The DNA here is from genome assembly GCA_038749915.1 of Verrucomicrobiota bacterium. GTDB lineage: Bacteria > Verrucomicrobiota > Verrucomicrobiia > Verrucomicrobiales > DEV007 > JBCDHN01. The sequence goes on from JBCDHN010000115.1 coordinate 2,703, forward strand.
ATGATCTGCTCGGAGCTGGGGTTGTTTTGAATGCGGAGACCCTTGCCGAACAGGAAAATCACTACACTGCGGATCTCCGCAACGCGATTGATTCCATTCGAAGCAAGCTGGCGCCGGTTGAGAAATCGTTGCTGCAATCGATGAGCCGATTCTTGCGCAAGTTCCGCCAGTTCGAGCACGAATTGCGCGATGATCCTTCCTACCTCGATGATTTTCTCAATCTGCACGTTCGATTGGAACAGGAAGACCTGCCCAAGCACGAAGGAAGTTTCAAGGAGCGCCTCAATGAGAAGGTAACCACCGAGATCGGAATCCTGAACAATCAGTTGGACAACGAGCGTGAGGAGATCCTGACACGGATCGAAACGCTGAACCGCTGTCTTGAGACGATCGACTACGACTCTCACGATGGCACTTATATGCAGCTTGAGCCCAAGCCGGTTCGTGATGCGGAGATCGCCGAGTTTCAGCGATTGATGCGCGAGTGCCTTGCGGACGCTTTTGAAGGAAATACCGAAGCAGATGAAGCACGGTTTGCCCGCATCGAAGGATTGATCAATCGCCTCCGCGAAGACGCGCGTTGGCGCGAGAAGGTCACCGACGTGCGGCGCTGGTTCGATTTTGGCGCGCAGGAAACGGTCCGCTCAACCGGGGAGGAGCGTGGCTATTATTCCGACAGTATGGGACAGTCCGGTGGGGAAAAAGCAAAACTGGCGTTCACCATTTTGGTCGCGGCAGTGGTTTATCAGTTCGATATTGATCCGGAAGCGCCCCAGAGCGACAAGTTTCACTTTGTGGTGGTGGACGAAATGTTTTCGAAGATCGACGACCGCTACGCTGAATACGCGCTGCGTCTGTTCGATAAATTCGGGCTTCAGCTGCTGATTGTGGCTCCGTTTGATGCCAAAGCGAAGGTGACGGAGCCGTTTGTCGACTATTACATTCAGGTAGTGAAGAAGAACAACCGATCGCGGGTCTTGACGATGACATCGGGTGAGTTTGGCGACCGCTTCGGGGAAGTCACGGGGATGGCGAAACGAAGTGAGACGCCTGAGCCGGAACCGGCGACCGCTCCTTCTTCCTTCACCCTGGGCGCTTGAATTTTTAACCCCGGTTCCGCTTACGATTCCGAAAAATAGGTGTCCCCATGCGAATACGGAGGAGCACAGCAACACAGAAAGCGAAGCGGTTTCGAGGCTCGAATCTGATGCCAGGCGCCTGGCGGAATCAAAATAGCGTCTCCCGGATTGACGGTTCGGGTTCGGCCGTCAATCTCCATCAAGCCACTACCTTCCTGGATAAAATACAACTCCTCAGAGAGCTTGTGAAAGTGGCGATCGGTGGCGGCGCCTTCCGGCAACGTGGCCTCGGCCAGACTCTGGTTTTTGACCGGCGCATTGGTGAGATCGAGGATGCTGCGGATGGTCGAGCCGTCTTTCGTTGTAAACGGTTCCTGGTCCTGAAGTTGCTGAATCGTCATTGGGTGAAACAATTGAGTGGTTGCCAACGTCCAAAGTGAACGCGAATGATCCTATCTTGCCCACCATATTGATCCATGGCTGACAAAAAATCCAACGAACCCCCGGAAAATCCAATTGCGGCCCAGGTTCACGCTGCAGAGGAGTCACACACGCCACCACCTTCTGCCGACTCCATCGAACCGAAACCATCGGCGTTTTCCAATGCGTTGGGGAACCTTATTCTTTTGGTAATTCTGCTCTGTCTGATTTCCATTCCATTTCTGGTGTATTTTACGGACACAGGGTCCCGGCTGAAGCGTGAGGTGCAGAAAACGCTCGGTCGTGGAAGTGAAAAGGTGGTCGACTCGAAAGCACTGGAGGAGGCGAACGCGGAAATCGCGAAGTTGAAACAAGAATTGGCGTCGGTGAAGTCGGCGGCCGAGCGAGCGCCGCTGATCGCTCAACCCATTGGATCTGACAACACGGCCCCAGCGACCACTACGGATGAGCCGGAAGAAGTTCCGGCAGACATTCCGCCAACCCCAAAATTGCTGCCTCGGCAGGAATACGATGTCGCCAAATTGTTCAATGGCGTGGGTGTCAAAACGACGCTGGATCTGCAAAAGGGAGACACCGCGACCAAGGAGCGGATCTCGAACGATGCCTATCAGTTCGAGATCAAGCTGAAGATCAATGTGCCCCAGGCGAACCAGAGTGTCGCCGAGTTGGCTGCCTTGAATCCATTGCTGCCGGAGATTCTTCCCAGCCTCGACAAGCTGGTGGATACGGCCAAGGTCTCGCCCTTTTACGACAAGCTTTACAGTCTGAAGAACGACCGCATCAAATCCTACATGACGCGCCTCGACAAGCTGGAGACCCGGCATAACTACTTTGACTGTGAAACCATTCTTCAAGTCACACATCCTGACACCGGACAGCAAGCGCTGCTGATGCAGGGCGAAATGGATGTGGTGGCAGATGGTTCCGATGGCGACCGAATGCCGACAATTGACGATTACATCTCGCTTTCGACCTATTACCAGCCGATGACGAGTTATGGTTGGAAAAAGCAGGGTAGCACTCCCAATCCGCTGATTCCGCGATTTGAAAAGGAGCTCAATGACGTGATCGAGGAATACAAGATCAAGGGGCTCTCAGCCGCCCGGAACCGCTATCTTGTGAACCGCCGTGACGAGCTCAAACGGATCATTTCTGATCTCAAATTTCGCAGCTACCTCATCGCGGAGGCAGATCCTTTCATTGTCCTACCGCTCTCTCTGCTTCGTCAGGTTGGGAAGGTTTCCCACGCGCCCACGATCGGCGATTACGCCGCGGTTATTTACGGCTCCACCATTTATCCGGTGCTATGCGGAGATGCGGGACCGTCCTGGAAGATGGGCGAAGCAAGCCTCTTCGTGGCGCAAACCATCAACCCGCGAGCCAGCCCCTACAATCGTCCGGTCAGCGATTTGAAAGTCACTTACGTGGTCTTTCCCGGTTCTAAAGACGAAACGAATGGCCCCCCGGATTTGGCAAAGTGGAAGGACAAAACGGAGTCACTCATCGATGGTCTTGGTGGTTTGGGAGATGGTTACCAGCTTCATGATTGGCGAGATATTATCGCCGAACGACGCGCCGTTCGGGAGACGAAGCGGCTGATCGGTCAGGTCGCGCTTCAAGTTGCCAATGCCGATGGTGCTATCGCGGAGGCGAAGAAAGCGGTGAGTGCGGCGGAAGCGGTCGTGAAGGCCGCGGAATCAAAAGTGATAAGCGCGAAGGCAGCCGTTGCTGCAGGAACGCAAACGTCGGATACCGTGCCTCCATTGCAGAACGAAGTGACGGCTGCTACGACCAAGCTTGACGCGGCGAATGCGGCTCTGGAGGAAGCGCAAATCGCAGCAGCCAAGGTAAGGGCTGCAGCCAAACTGGTGGAAGAGGCGGCTGATACGGCGGCGACGGCGTCGAAGAAGCCGCTCAATGAATCGAGGATTGATACCACGTTGGTCGCGTTGAAAGCCTTGCAAGACTCCGAACAGGCTCTTGAGCAGGCGACATCGGATGTGAGTGCAGCCCGTGCCGCAGCTGAACGGGCCAAAGGTTAGAGTCGTCTCTTGCTTGCCAAGCTTCGGTCTCTGGCTTCATTGGCCACACCCGCTTTTATGAAAATCCCTCGAACTCTGATTGTGGCGCTGTTTGCCGGCGTCGCTCCCCTCTTTGCGCTTTCGGACCAACCCAACATCGTCTGGATTGTGGTCGAAGACATGTCGGATCACTTCAGTTGCTACGGTGAGACGACGATCCAAACGCCGAATGTCGATAAACTGGCCTCGGAAGGCGCTCTTTTTGAGAACGCGTTCGTCACCTGTCCGGTCTGTTCTCCAAGCCGATCAGCTATGATCACGGGCATGTATCAAACCACGATCGGGGCGCATCAGCATCGCAGCGGAAGGGGTGAAATTCGCATCCACCTCCCCAGTCACATCTCGACCATTCCCGAGCTGATGAAAGAGGCGGGGTATTATGTAACGAACTCTTACAAGAAGACTAATCCGAAGAGGCCGGATGCGATCGGGAAAACCGACTACAATTTCGAGACCGCAGATGACCTCTATGATGGGAACGACTGGACCGAGCGTGAAGAAGGCCAGCCGTTTTTTGCCCAGTATCAGCTTGCCGGAGGGAAGAATCGGTCGGTTCGGACGAATGAACTTTTGCCCGCGGATCAACTGCTCACTCCGGACCAGGTCAAGCTTCCTCCCTACTATCCGGACGACTCCGTGATTCGGGAAGACTGGGCCGACTACATGGCCAGTGTGCTGATGGTGGATCACGAAGTTGGGGAGATCCTGCAGAAGTTGGAAGAGGAGAAGGTGGCGGAAAATACCGTGGTCATCTTTCTTACCGATCACGGAATCAGCCATGCCCGCGGAAAACAGTTTATGTATGAGGAAGGGATCAAGGTTCCGCTGATTATTCGCGCTCTCGGAGCGGTTGAACCCGGCACTCGCCGATCGGATCTTGTCGCGCATATCGATCTTTCCGCAACGTCGCTGGATTTCGCCGGGATTGAGATTCCAGAGACGATGGAGGGGCGTCCCTTGTTTGGTGAAAAGGCCCAACCCAGAGAATTTGTGGTTTCCGCTCGGGATCGTTGTGATGAAACGATGGATCGGATTCGCTCGGTTCGGACCGCGAAATACAAATATATACGGAACTTCCACCCGGACCGTCCCCATCTTCAACCCAACGCCTACAAGGATAACAAGCCGATCATTGCAAGGATTCGTGAGTTGGGAGCGGAAGGGAAATTGGACGAGCTGCAGGCACGGTTGGTCGCGGAAACGCGTCCGTTGGAAGAGTTTTATGATCTGGAGGCAGATCCGTGGGAGACCAATAACCTTGCCAGAAATCCAAAGGTGCGCGCTGAGCTGCGAAAGCATCGATTGATGTTGGAGAATTGGATCGTTGAGACGCGTGACGCGGGAC
>JBCDHN010000116.1:0-7617 GCA_038749915.1 Verrucomicrobiota bacterium
GGGAAGACTGGTGGTTCGGAATTCGAAGGCAAAGCCTTTTCCTGCGGGGAGTTTTTCAGGAGTCAACGCCGCGGGTTCTACGTCCACGATGCGGGCGAAGCCGGGTTTCTGGGAATACGATTCGTTGATCTTCTGCCAGTCTGTCCACTGGTCGATGGTACTGTCTCCGTCCGTATCAACACCGACCCGGGCTTCAACGCCGTCAACCCAGGGACCGGGACTAACGAAGTCGGTCTCTTTTTGCATGATGGCGTAGAACTTGCCTTCGGCGAATCCCACGCTGGGATCCGGATGAAAGCCTTCCCCAATTTCGCCTGACCATGTGAACTCCGTTTCGAGATCATCGGTATGAAAGCGCCCCATGCGCATGGATTTGCCGTGGTCAGCGGGATCGTAGTCACAGAAGAGGTGGTAATGCCTACCCACCCTGATCACCGTCCAATCGCCATAGGCATCCTGCTTGGGTTCGTGGATCTCGTATTCGAGCTCTTTTCCGTTGTTGGAAACCTTCATCGACGTGTGGGTGTAGGTCCCGGTTTTGCCGGTGGGCTTGGTGCGGTGATCCACGACCGGCGGGTGTTCACCGTAGGTAAATCCCTCGATACCATCCGGGCTGGAGACGCGGCCTGCCAGCGGTGAATCCCACGCGTTTTCACGGGCATTGATCGGGCTCCAGTCCTCGTAGATCATGTGAAAGGTGCCGTCTTCATCGCGAAACACCCCGCAGTCGGAGCCATGGGACGGATCAGCGAAGACTTCGCGATAGTCTTTTCCGGGAACACCATCGGCAAGGTTGTCATCGACGATGAGATGCGGATTCTGATCATTGGGTTCATCATAGTAAAGGTAGAATTTTCCGTCGGCATATTCAGCCGTCGTCATCCAGTTGGACCAGCAGACCGAGCCGAGATGTTTCCACTCTTTCAGGTCAGCACTGTGCCAGGCGTGATAACCCTTCTCTCCCTTGCCGGGATTTTTCTTTTGCCATTCCTTTTTGAAAGCCCGGCGTTCTTTACCGTTGAGTCCTTCAGGGTATTCGATGGCTGGTCCTCCACGATAGGTTGCAAAGACATAGTAGTCTCCCGGCGCAACCGGAAGAAAGACGTAGGCGTTGCCGAGACCGGGAGGCGTGATGTCTTCGATCTGCTCCCAATTGTCCCACACGGGGGACTGTTCAAAGACCACTGAGGTAAGCTTGCGCGCTTCGGGAAAGGTTTTGACCACGCTTTGAAAGCTTCCGTTTGCTGCGGTCGGTTCGGCAAATCCGTCGGCCACTTCCAGGTTTTCAGAAGCGCTGGTTGCAGACTTCCAGTCGTCCGGAGCATCGACGACCCAGGATTCGGCGGACGCGAGTCCGGACAGGGCTGAGAGAAGGATTACAACTGAGAAAGGGATTTTCATGTTCGGCAGCGTAGCGACCTCGGACCAAAAGGCAACCGTGCTTCTTTGGTCTGCTTGTGACGGAAACACGCAAGCCAAACAACCGCGATGGTGGTCAGTTCAGCAGGGTTCCTGTGCTGCTTCCAAACCGGCCCGTCTCCAACCCCATTTTCTGAAGCATATCCACGTAGAGATTACACAGCGGGGTGTTGAATTGATCGCTGAACTTGAGGTGTTGGCCGTGCTGAAACCCGCCTCCGGCCAGAATGACAGGTAGGTTGTTGTTGTTGTGGATGTTGGCGTCTCCCATGTGACAGCCGTAAAGTACCATGGTGTTGTCCAGGAGCGTTCCATCGGCCTCCTCGACGTCCTTCAAATCCTGGAGCAAGTCTCCCAGCAACTGCATCTGGGCAAACTCGATCTCGGAAAGCTGCTGCAGCTTGTCCTCATCCTTGCCGTGGTGGGACATATTGTGATAACCGCCAATGGAACGGCCGTCCTCAAAGTGTACTCCTGGCGTTCGTTGACCGCCGAGAAAGAGCGTGATGACCCGCGTCGAATCTGTCTGAAACGCAAGACGCGACATGTCATTCATCATCCGGATCATTTCGAAGAACCGCTTCTTATCACCGGGATATTCGGGCATTTCCTCATCAACGGTCGGCTTGGGGCGCTTCTCCCAGGCCTGCGCCTCGGTCATGCGCTGCTCCAGGCTGCGCACGGCGGTCCGGAACTGATCGATCCGTTCGCGATCAGCCGTGCTAACGCGTTTGGTCAGATCGTTGGTCTGTCCCAACACAACATCAAGGATGCTGCCTCGTCTCTGAAGCCGGTTCAGCTGTTCCTCCATCGCCTTGCGATTACCCTGCAGGAACATTTTCTGGTAGAGCTCGGACGCGCTCTGGATTGTCGGGATCTCAACCCCGGCCTGAGTGTAGGAGAGGCTCCTGTTGTCGTTGATCGAAAGTGACAGGGAACGGAACCGCGTTTCATGACCCACCTCGTTTGCGATCAGTTGATCGAGCGAAATGGTATTGCGAAAACTGGCCCGGCCCGGATGGGGTGCGGCGGTGAGGAACGATTTGTCAGCCCGGTGTCCACCGTCCACCCCGGGGTGTGACAATCCGCTGAAGACGGTGAAATTTTCACGGTGGGTTCCGATCTGTTCGAGGTAGGGCGACAGTTCATAGTCATGCCCTTCTCCCTGCGGGAAAAACAGTTTCGGGATGAACCCAAGATCCTGGTTGATCGCAATCATTCGCTTCGGCGAATTCGGAGAAGGAGAACTTCCGAAGGACTCGAGGATCGGCAAGCCGAGCGTGACGCCGGCGGCGCGAAGGAAGGTACGTCTGGAATTCTTCATGATCACTTTTTCCGGAACAAGGGGCTTTGAACAATTTCGTGAATGAGGGTGCGCACTCCGTATTCAGAGGCATGACTCTTCTCCAAAATTTCGGCGACTTCATCGCGATCGGCAAACCCTACCGGTGCACCTGTCGCATAGACGAGCAATTGCTCGGTCAGGTTGCGAGCGATCGATTCCTCATCTTCGAGAAGGAGTCTCTTGAATTCGATGACATCAGTGAAGCTTTGGCTATCAGCTGTCTTTCCGGAAGCATCGACCTCCTGAGCGATGTAGTGAACGAACTCGTTACCACTGCGACCAACGCCTTCAATGCGTTCCGAACCCTCGGCCAACGACCGGTAGTTTTTCCGCCAGCGGCCCATGACGTCGAAGCTTTCCAGTGCGAAGCCGGGTGGATCAATTTTCTCATGGCATCCGGCACAGGCCGGGTCTTCGCGATGTTTCGAAAGTAATTCGCGAATCGTCGCCGCACCGCGGATGTCAGGCTCTACCGCGGGCACCGACGGGGGTGGCGGTGAGGGATGATCTCCGAGAAAACGTTCCATCACGTAAACGCCACGAAGAACGGGGGAGGTAACAGTTCCGTTCGCGGTCACTTTGAGCACCGATGCCTGTGTCAGGATTCCACCGTAGGGACTCTGCTCGGGAAGGAGCATTCGCTTGAAGCTGGGCCCTTCCAATCCGGTGATGCCGTAGTGACGGGCAAGACGTTCGTCGAGAAAGGTGTAGTCCGCATCGATCACATTTCGTGCCGGTCGATCGTTGGCAACCAGATCGGCAAAAAAGAGCTGCGACTCCTTCACCATGGAATTGACGAGCCACCAGTCACCGGCGTACTCCGGATAAAGGACTCGATCCGGATCCGTATCGTTGATCTCGTCCAGCTTGAGCCAGGAGTTGAGAAACTCGCGCACGAAGCGTTCCGCTTCGGGTTTCGCGAGGAGCCGGTTCACTTCGTTTCGTAGCGTGTCAGGATTTCTCAGCCCACCGCGTTTTGCGAGCTTGCGCAACGTTTCGTCCGGCATCGATTCTCCGAGGAAGAGAGAAAGACGCTCGGCAAGGGCAAAGTCATTCAGCTCACCAGGCTGGCTGCATTGGAAAAGGAATTCCGGAGAAGCCAGCACGGCGGAATAGGTCGCAATCATTGCCTCTGAGAAGGAAGTCTCCTCAAGAAGTTTCTGAGTATATTGGTAAAAACGATTGAACTCCGCTTCCGTCACCGGGCGGCGATAGGCCCGTTCCATGAACTCCATGAGAAGTCTCTCTGCATCTTCAAGTGGCTGTTCGGACGTTGCCATCACCTGTTTGGGCTTCTTTGCAAATGGCAGCTCTCCGAACAGGGCTCTATAGGAAGCCGGTGGCCATTCCTCGATCAGTGGCCCTTCGACTTCCAACCAGTGGAAAGCGACGCCAGGGTATCCGTCGGGATCTGATTTTTGAATCGTGTGAGGGAGCGCAGGAACCATCGGCGTGGGCAGTCGCATGCAATCCAGCTTCACCATGCCTCCTTTTTCGAGAAAGCCTTCCAGTTCGAAGGTCTCCGCAGCTTCGGGGGGCGCTTCAAACATGCCGATTGGCAGCATGCTTTGCGTGTTGGGCTCGTCGAGGGTGGAGGAGTAGACCTTGACCGGCTCGCTTCGTTTGCCTGGGAAGACACGATCATTCGCCGGGGTGGGGAATTTCCGGGTCGCATCAAGCACCAGATTGGGATAGAAACGCGGTTTCTTGTCACCGTCCCAATCCACGTAATCGGTCTGTCGGATCACTGATTGGGCTTTGAGGCGGATTCGGTAGTTGCCGCGAATCGGAGCCTTGAACTTCTCGAACCCGTAATAGAATGGGGTGTAGGCTCCGCGAAAGATGGCGGTCGATGCGTCTTCCGTCAGATCCGCAACCGGCTGACCTTTGGAGATGGCATTGATCCTTTCCTTCTTGAAGGAATCGGCCTCGTTGATCTCCAATCCGTCGAGTGCCAGGGATTGCCGCCCCCATCCGGCGTTGCCGCTTCCACTCCAAAGCCTGCCCTGATCACGAGCATGAAAACGCTGCTTCTTGGTCTCGGGTTTTTCAGCGGGGAACTCGAGAGCTCTTCGCAACGCAAACTCCGCCACGTCCAGATAGGCTTCGATCTGAACATGTGAGACATCGAGCGCCGTGCCGACCTTGGCAAACCCGTGAACCTCTCCGTCGAGCGGCAATTGGTCAGCGACCTTGAGATGGGGATCGTGCAGGAGATCGCGGAGAATGTTTTCGTATTCGAACCGATTAACGCGCCGGGAAACCGCGCGTCCCTGTTCCACGGATACCTGTTCCTCAAACCGGGTGATGACCTCGGCCAGTTCGGCAACAGCCAGGTTCCGATCTTCATCACTGAGGCGATTCTTCTTTTTGGGAGGCATCTCGCCGGAAGCGATTTGATCGTGCACCTTCACCCAAACGCTCGCGTTGTGCGGATCGGCGAGATCCAAATCCAGAGTAAAAAGGTCCACACCACCCTTGGCTTCGATGTCGTCGTGACAATCGATGCAATGGTTGTCGATGACGGAGAAAACCGTCTCCGGCAACGGGCTGGCGTGAACGAACGAAACCAGGCCAGTGGCGACGATGACGAGGAGGCAATGACGGAGATGAAAAGGCATGATGGGGCAGTCTGGCTCTTCCACTTATCCACCTATCCGGGATTTCGCTAAACCTGCCGCCTGACCCTGACCGATCAACTCAAAATTCATCACCCGGAGTATGGGATGCTTCGTTCATTACCAACTCCAGCACTGGCCCGGCTGCTTCCCGGTGCAGGCTCGAGGCAAATCCGTGAACCAGCGTCGCGCCCGGCGTTTCACAGTGGATCATGAAGCCGACTTCTCCGGATTGATCAGTTTTAAGAAACGCCAACAGTTCCTGTGAGTTGAGGGTAACCACAGACCTCTGCTCTGCCCGTTGCATGGAAAAGGCCGCAAGCCGAGTCGATTCCTCAACTTTGGGTGCGTCTTCCCACCGCAGCCCCTCTTCAGGCCAGTTTTCCCGTTCGTCATCAGGGATTCCGTAGAGGCCGAACTCGCTAACCTTGGGCATGTCGGTGACCATGCCTAGCCCGGTCGGAACAGCGTTGAGAATCAGTCGAGCCTCCGCAATTTTGGCCAAGTCGATTTTGGAGACATCAAAAGCCAAGAGGGCCCTCCGGTTCACGTGGGGACTCTGCCTCTTCTTCACCTGCTTCACCATGAGAAAATCAGAGCTGAGCTTTTGTTTGCGCAGGTTGCTGTAAACGACGGATGTTTCGCGCCCCTCCGTGCCGAGGATCATGACCGGCTCCCGGATCGCCAGCCCGCCTTCAGCGGTCGGATCGCTGCTGGCCCTGAGCTCCTCTTCGTCCATGCGAGCGCTTTCATCGGTGAAAAGATGCTTCACCTCGCCGCTGGAATGATGAACGGCAACTTCACCATCGAGCACCGCGACTCGTGCTCCTTCATCATCCTGACCGAGCGACAAGGAAAATCGGGTACCGTGATCAACAACGTTTCCGTAGCGGGTATCCACCTGGAAGCCGACCGCGCTCTCAGGCACGTGGAAGGAGGCGTTGCCATAGTCAAAAATCACCCGCATCTCAGAGACCACTTCGATTTGGGCAGGCCCCTCGAGCACCATCTCAGCCCCGGAATGAAAGCCCAACGTGGCCACGCCGGTTTGGAGAACGTAGGTGCCGGGACCAAAGGCAGCACCTTCGATGGTTGGTTGGTTGCTTTGCCAACCGGCGAGTTCACTGGAGAGAATTTTGCCTGCCGTTGCCGGTTTCTGGCCGATCAGACTGGCGAGGACGACCACTGCCGCAGCTGCCCCGAGCGCAGCTACGAAGAGTCGGCGATTGTTTGGTTTTGGGACGAGTGACCCGACCGATGGGGAGATGGGGACCACGTTGTCCTCGCGGAGCGCAAAGTTGCGCAGATCCGCCTCTGTCATTGCCTCATCCAGATACTGCTTCCGAAGCCCGGGATTGGCCAGCATTCGTTGTTCCAGTTCGGCGATCTGCTCATCGCTGGCACGTCCCTGAAAGTAGAGATCGAATAGTTCCTGGTTTTCCGGATTCATGGGTGAGCCAATCGGTTTTGGACGCAATTCCGCAGGCGATCACGCAAGCGTCCGAGTTTCTTGTAGAGGGCGTTCGCTGAGGTTCCACCCAGTTCAGCCAGCTCGGTGATTCTTCCATGGCCGAGGTAGGGAGCAAAGACCAGTTCCCGTTCCGGTTCGGACAATTTCAACAGACAGGTCTCCAAGGCGCGGCGGCGGCTGGCGTGAGCTACCTCGTCGATCTTCTCCGCCTCGTCGGCGAGAATCGAGACCAACTCATGGCTGAACGATGCGCCCTTTTTCTTTTTCTGTTCGTGGTAACGAAAGCAATGGAAGCGGACGATGACCTTGCCCCACGGGAGAAAGCCTTCCTCTTCCTCGAGCTGACCCAGTTTTTGCCACATGATGACACTGGCATCCTGAATCACGTCATCCACCGCATCCCAGCTCGGAAGCAGGCTACGGGCGAAGGCACGCAAGGCGTTTTCGTGCTGCAACAGCAGACGCATGAAGTCTGCCTCGTTCAGCTTCGGCTGGTCCTGATTTTCGGCCATCTACACACTTCTCCGTGAAATCCGGGAACCTGCCGTGGAATTTTGGGATTTTTTGGTATCAAACTGGGATAACCAGTCCGGGAGGTCCGGGGATCTCTTTTCAGGTCAATGAGTTGCCCATCATAGAGTAGGGGATGGCAAGGAGCATTGCGGGATCGCGGCAACTCTTACGAGGAAGGAACGAGCGAATTCAGGTATTCCTCCAGATTGGTGTAGCCGTCTTTGTCCTGATCGAGGTTGCGATCATCTGGA
>JBCDHN010000117.1:0-7573 GCA_038749915.1 Verrucomicrobiota bacterium
CCAAGGTCGATGTTCGCATACTCAATGAACTGAGCGCGAAACTCGTCATCGGCCTGAAGTTCCTTTTCCAGCTCGGCCACGGTTTCCGCAGAAGCTTCGTCGCGCAGATATTCGGTAACCCGGTTCCATCGGGATTCATTCGATCGATCCTTCTTCATACTTCCCACCCCTCCTTTTTCAGCCGGTGATTCACGCATTCCAAAAGCGCGAACCGGATGCGATGCAGTTGCTTGTAGACCGCCATCGCAGTCCTGCCCAACGAACTGGCCAGTTCATCCATCCGCGCTTTGGGCGCATACGCCGCGTCGACCAAACTACGCTGAATTTTCGGCAGCTTCGCAATGCAGATTTCGAGTGCTTCGCGCTGAGCGGTAAGCCTCATTGATCGCGATCCCGACTCCTCGGCAAGGCGACCTAGCAGTTCGTCCGAGAACAAATGACGATCGCGTCCCAAATCCCGCTTCCATGAAAGCACTTTGAACTTGGCCACAGTAAAGGCCCACCTTCGGAAGTCTTCCGGTGATTCTCCCTCAAATTCATCGAACTTTTTCCACAACGTGATCGCTACTTCCTGCAACACGTCATCCGCATCGGCCACGCCAGGAACCAGCGATCGGACAAATCCTCTCAAAGCGGGTTCCGTTTTGGTGAACCACCGCAGAAAGGCATCATGGGCCTGTTGATCGAAAGAATTGTCCATTCTATGAAATACATTCCGTCGCACCCAACCATTTGCCGAAAAAAGTTTTCCAGCGACAGGAATGCACCCAGGGCCCTTCCTCATCCTCAATACCTTTTTCAAAAGGGCAAGGGCGATTCGGCCTCTAAGGAGCTTTCCTAATGATGGTTCCGATCTCGGTATTTCGATGCCTGAGCCGACCGCCATCCACTTCCACTTGGATGGTGCCTTTTTGGTAAGAGCTTTCAAACATGCCCTGCTTCCAAAACACATCGCCCCCTTGCATTTTGACACCAAACTCGATATTCTTTCGTCCATAGAGCTTCGGCTGGATCAGAGTAATTGGCGCCCCGTCCGGGACTGTGGAGTCAATTTGAATGGCCAGCCCTTTGGGTAGATTTCCGGAGGGAATCTCTACGGGCTCGACATAAGGAAGCGGTTTGGCACAGGTTGAATGGGCTTCATGAAGGGGCCCGCTTCTTTGTTCACCGTGTGATCGATAACGGCGTCGTCTTGTTTGGGAAGAGCGAGATCCACTTCCCCCGGCGAATCTGTTGCCAACAGTCTTGAGCGCTTCTGCATCACCACAAAAACGAATCTGAGTTCCAATTTCACATCCCCAAATCAGGAAATTGAGGATTTTTCGGCAAACAAGCCGATCCGTTGGAGTGTTTGCTGTGAATGGACGCTTTCGACCGCAACAAGCACGATCAGTTCCTCCAGCTCTATGTTGAGAACGAAGAGTCGCTTCGTGGGTTCGTGCGGTCCCTTGTGCCAACCCTCGAGGATGCTCGTGAGGTCATGCAGCAAACAGCCTCCATTCTGTGGCGAAAGTTTGACGAGCTCGATTCGCAGGAGAACTTCCGGCCGTGGGCATTCGGTGTGGCGCGGTTTGAGGCCCTCTCCTTTCGACGCGACCGGGCTCGGGATCGGCACTTCTTCAGTAGCGAGTTGATGAGCCTGTTGGAGGCCGAAGCGGCACTGGCAGGTGAGGAGAGCAGCAACGAAGAACGGGCCCTCGAGCAGTGTTTGCGAAAGTTGCCAAGGGGACAGCGCTCACTTGTCGAATCAGCCTATGTTCCGGGTGTGCGAATCGACGAGCTGGCGAAGGAAGCGGGGCGCACGCCGATGTCGCTCTACAAGGCGCTCCACCGCATTCGCATGGCGCTTGCTGATTGTATCGGCGAGTGGTTGAAACGCGACCAGGAGGAAGGCATGGCATGAAGTCGTCGGACGAACAACTGGAGTTGGTGGCGAGGTATCTGGATGGTCAAGCGACTCCCAATGAGATTTCGCGACTCGAAGCATTGATGCTGGAGGATCCTCAACTCCGTGCTGACTTCCTTCGGTATGCTCGAGTGGATGCGGCGTTGCCTGGAGCGACCGGTGGATTGCAGAAACTGGTCGGCATCGAAACCAGAAATGATCCGACGCAACGCCATTTCGCCTGGATGGCGCTGGCTGCCGCAGCAGTTCTGGTGGTGCTGTTAGGGGTGCTTGGACTGATCATCATGCACGATACTCCACCCGAAGAACTCTCTGCCTTGGAGATCGAAGACAAAGGGGTGGCCGTGGTGGCACGAGCCGTGGGAACGAAATGGAAAGGTGCATCCTTACTTCCCGACGATTCTGTCGCTCCCGGGCGCTGGGACCTGTTAGAGGGAATCGTTGAACTTGAATTCTACTCGGGTGCTTCCGTGATCTTGGAGGCGCCAGCTGTCCTGGAGGTCCACTCGCAAAATGCCGGGACGCTGCACTACGGAAAGTTGCGAGCCCATGTTCCCGTACAAGCGCAGGGGTTCACGATTCGCACCCGGGAGGTCGAGTTGGTGGATCTGGGAACGGAATTCGCGATGGAAGTCACGCCGGAAACAGGCACGGCAGTGCACGTGTTGGATGGCAAGGTTGAGTTGTTCGCGCCCGGACAGCGAGCTGACAAGGGCAATGAACTGACGGGCGGTCAAGGTCGGCTGGTGGCCCCAAACGGAACGCATTCCACGATCGACGCGAACCCTGAGCGTTTTGTGAGCCGCGAAGAATTGGCCCAGCGCGTCCGGGAATTGCGGAATTTCACCTATCAACGCTGGCACTTTGCTTCCAACCAACTCAGGAAGGATCCTCGGCTTCTGGCCTACTACAACTTTCGACCTGTGATCGGAAGCGAACGAATTCTGCCTAACCTTTCCCAGAATCCTTATCGGGGTTTGGACGGCGCGATCGTGGGCGCGGAATGGAAATGGGGACGTTGGCGCGATCTCAAAAAGTCGCTGGATTTCAAGTCCGCTTCGGATCGCGTAATTATTGAGGTGCCAGGGAGCGCTGCCTCCGTAACCTTGGCGGTATGGGTTCGTCTCGACCAACTGAACCGCCCTTACAATATGCTGCTTGCGAGCCAGGAGTGGAACCGTCTAGGCGCGGTCCATTGGCGCATCCAAAAGCGGGGCGTTCTGGAATTGCAGGTGCATAACGGGCTGTCACAACAGCAATATACTTCCAGCGCGCCGCTGGTCATGCAGACCGGAGATTTCCACCGGTGGATGAGTTTGGTTGCAGTGTACGATGGTGAGCGCGGCGTAGTCTCTCAATATCGCAATGGGGCCTTGTTAGGCATCTCCAGGCTGAAGAAGGTAGTCCCCGTCACCATCGACACGGCGGAGATTGCCAACTGGACCGGCTCTGGCAAGGGCTCCCGGCAAATCCGATCTTTCAACGGTCGATTCGGCGAACTCATGATTTTTGATGAGGCTCTTTCCGCCAAGGAGATCTCGGAACTACACCGAACCGGAGACAAATACGACCTGAAGAACAGCGATGATTAAATATATTATACCAGTCCTGACATTAACCTTTGTTGTCGCACATGGTTTTGTCCTGGCGCAAGAGACGGATCGTTTGGACGAAATCCTCGAAGAGCTGAAGAATTACCCGGTCAACGCAAAAGAGGCCCAGACTGCTCATGCGGTTGGTCTACTGAAGGAAGTCGGAGCAATGGGATCCGATGCTGCGAAGGCGGTTCCCTTGCTACTGTCCGAAGACTTTTTTCTCATCAAAGGCGGCTACACTGCCAAAGACAATCCGCTGCGCCTCGCGACGATCGACGCTCTTGTAAAGATCGGTGAGCCTGCCGTCCCGGCCGTCATGGAGATGCTCGAGATGCCGCAAGGGCGGAACAAGTTCCAATGGAAGGATTGGGGACGGATCATTCTGAAACAAATGGCTCAAACGGATTCGGTTGACGTGATCATTTCGACGCTGGCCGAAAACCTGAAATCGTCGAAGCAGAAAAATGAAACCTATCAGCTGCTGGCTTCGCTCGGACCGGCTTCCGTCCCGACTCTTCGGGAGGTAGCGCGCACGCTTGCCGCAAAGGACAACTTGTCCAAGGCCGATGCCAATGAACTTCGGCGCCTTGGGAACCTCCTTGGTGGAGAGGTCGGATCTGCTATTGATGCGGTTTTTCCCGAACGCTACACCGAAGAGACCTGGGAGAACGATCGCTATTGGATTCACTACCGTGGCGGCTGGTATCCGCTGGCCCAGGCTCGTCCAGGGCCACAACACATTCCGGCGCTGCTCGATCTCATTCGAAATGAAGCTCTCAACAAAACGCGCTACTACGAAGGCGTTCGGTATGTTGGCATGATTCTGAGCACGATGAGCGATGCCCCGATTGCGCCACTGGCGGAAACACTCAAGGACCCAAATCCAGAGACCCGCTGGGCCGCCGCGTTTATTCTCGCAATGTTCGGGCAAGAGGCCAGAGCGGCTGTGCCCGCGCTTCAGGAGTCGTTCGAAAACGAAGACGAAGCGATCGAGGTCCGCGTAGCAGCTGCCAGAGCGATTGGAACGATCACCAACACAGAATCGGCAGCCCTCTACCAGCGAATCCCCCAGCTGCAGGAACGGCTGGTGGCGGCGACGCGCGAACGCTCCAGGTTTGGTCAAAGCGAGGAGGCGTGGAAGGCTCATTTTGCTTCCAGTACAACCGACGTTCGCGCGCGGCAGCTGGCGCTCTACAACAGAACGCCCCAGGCGGAAAAGCCAATCTTCGATCTTGCGTTAGGTGATGATCTCGAAGCCGCGAATCAGTGGGTGCGCGAATTCGCTCAGGCGCATCTGACAGGGGAGATCGAGGCAAAGTCATTCGGCGACGGCAAGATGAGCGAAGACTTGAATCTGTTTCTTCATCTCTTCGGTCGTGCCAGCCGACACTTCCCGGGAAGGTTGGAGGCGGACGTCGAGCAGGCCGCGAAGGAATACGGCTTTCGCAGTGTCGATATCCTCCCGGCTGAGCATCATGGCAAGCCGAGATACATTCCCAAGTCCTCGGACGATCTCGATCAAATCCTCGCACTCGATGAATCCATTTGCATTGCCGAATTCACCAACGGTCCGCTGCGCAGCGACGCTCAACATTACCTGATTCTCCAAATCCTCCAGAACGATCCGGCATTTAGAGACCGGCGTTTCAAAACCGGGGACACGGTCTCGGAACGCTATGAACGGTTCACCAGTTTTTTCCAGCGCGGCCTGAAGGAATGGGCGCTGCATGGGATGTGGGTCGAGCTGGGAAGCAGCAACTATGAGTACAAGACGTATCGGGGATTGTTCCTCCTGCTGGACTTTGCGAAGGACCCGGTGGTGGCGGCGCGAGCCCGCATGTTGATGGATCTGGCCTTGATCGAGATCGAGCAGATTTCGATCAGCGGACTCCGCGGGGGAAGCAAGTCGAGAGCAAAGGATGGTGGACTCGATAGTCGCTTTAATCGCTATCTGGCGATGCTCTACGGTGAGCATCACGGATACATGTTAGAGCCGCCGGGATTTGAAGGCTACCGCCCGCCTGTGCCTGCGGTTCTTTTGCGTAGGCTCGGTCCCACGGAGAAGACGTACGAGATTATCAATCGGCATCCGGGCGAGACGATCGTAACGCAAGGGCCGATGACCCAGGGGAACGGCTTCCATATTACCCGATCACGGAGCGTCAACTATGCCTGGTGCACGCCAGAGTATGTCACGGGCTCTTCCATGTTCGACGTGCGGTTCTGGCCGGAGGTCGAGAAGACACGAAAGAATCGGAAAAACGAGATTCAGACCTACATGGATCGTCAATTTGGCTACGCGCCTCTCGGCCGATGGAGTGGCGTAATCTTTCGCGATGCCAGCGCTGTATTCCTGGAAGCTTACACTGGTGAGAAGTGGAATTTGCAAAGTGGCGATGTGATGGTCGCGCAGCGATTTCCTGATTCTTACTACGCTGGGGATGCAAAAGTTGACTTTGTCGGCAGTCTGAAGATCGAAGAAGAGGATGGTTGGGTTTTTGTAGATAACGACGATGCCTACGCCGCCGTCAGGATTGCCCGAGGTGGTTACAACTGGAATGAGCCAGCTCGGCAGCAACTCTACCTTCAAGATCAGTATTCTCCGATCCTCATTCAGACAGGGCGACGCGCTGTCTATGAAAGTTTCGAGGGATTTCAGAACGCGATTTTAGCTGCGCCGCTCACAATAACAGGGGACGCGCTCGACTTCACCGGACCAAACTCCTCCCGCATTGAGTTCTTCCTATGCAAGGACTTAGAAAGTTTCGATGAAGCCTATCCTCAAAGCCTGCCACAGATCGACGGCGTGGAGTTGGATTTGAACCTGACGCACAACTATCAAAGCCCCTACCTGAACAACGAAGTTGGCAGCGACGTGGTCACTGTTTCCTATGGCGACCGGGTGTGGGAATACGACTTTGCGAACAATACCGTCACTGAAAAATAGGATACCACAGAAATGAGGAAAAGACTGATATGTGTAGCAGCGATTTGTGCTTGTATGGCGCAGAGCGCACCTCTTGCTCAGGATGCAAGCAGCTTGCTGAACAGCAAGGAGAGCTCTGAGGAACAGATTCGTCAGCTTGCAAAACTCGGCAGACCTGCTGCCGCAGCTATCATTGAGTTGTTTAAAGAGGATCAGCTGACTCAGGAGAAGATGGAGGCCGGTCGGCTTGCTCGCAAGGTGGTATCCAACCATAAGAAAGCGTATCAAGCCCGGATTTATAAAGCCGAGCAGCTGGTCAAGGCCGCGGTGGGAACTCCGCTTGAAGCAGCACTTCTTGAGCTTTTGGCTGAGAAGGCGCTGGTGGAGCCCAATTCGCATGACTACACCAACGCGCTCGCCATCATGGGACCTTCAGCCAGCCCGACACTTGCGGCGCTGGCGGCGGATATCGGCAGCAAGGCCGACAAGACGCTAGAGGATTATCATCGCATCCGAAACATCGCTAATATGATCGGACCGGCGATCGGGGATACGCTGGATCTCGTTATTCCGGAGCGCTATAACTCAGGTACTTGGAATGATGAGCGCAATTGGATCAATGCCTCTTCGGCGACCTATCCGTATTGGAAGAAGTTCGATCACCCGGACTGGTATGGGCTGGCGCATGCGTCCCCGTCTTCGAAGCATATCCCGGCCTTTCTGGATTTGGTAGAGAACCCGGAACTGATGCGCGCCAGGTGGTATGAGGGCATTCATCGAGTCGGTATGATTCTGAGTGGCATGGGCGACGCCGCCGTGCTGCCGGTTGCAGAGCTTCTGAATGAAGAGAGCATGGAAACCCGTTGGTCCGCCGCGACGCTGCTCTCGATGATTGGGCCCCGTGCGAAGCCGGCAGCCCCAGCCTTGCAGAAGGCCTTGGCAGATGAAAAATAGGTTATTACGGTTCGCGTCGCCGCTGCGCGAGCGTTTGCACCAAGCGAACGACTGTGACAAGAGGAAGCGTCATCCCCGCTCACATCTGGCCTGGGTTGATCTAGACCGCAAACTCCTGATACTCAGTCATGCCTATGCGGGTCGGCACAATGATAAAGGCATCCTGAATCAGGAAGACTGGGCGGAGTGGAG
>JBCDHN010000118.1:0-7473 GCA_038749915.1 Verrucomicrobiota bacterium
GGGTCCTGAACCAGTGGCGCAATGCTCCGCCCATCGAGATCCTCCCGTGGTGGTAACCCGCAAAGATCCAACAATGTCGGATAAAGATCGATCAGACTAACCGGACGAGAACAGCGCGAGCCATTGGCCTCATGGCCGGACAGGCGGATGACCAAGGGAACCCGTGTCGCTTGCTGCCAGAGCGCCGACTTCGCAAACCGACTTTTCTGACCAATTTGGTAACCGTGATCGCTCCAGAAAACGACAATCGTGTTGTCGCAATACGAGCTCGACTCCAACGCTTCCAGAACCCGTCCCACGCATGCGTCGGCGAAGGAAGTTGCGGCGAGATAGCCCTGCACGGCGCGCTTCCATTCGCCATGCTTGGCGATGACGTCGAAGGCGCCTGCCGCCATTTGTTTTCCGACCGGCGGTACATCAGCAATGTCGCTCTCTTTCACTGTCGGAAGTTGAACCTGATCGAGCGGATGCAGGTCAAAAAACTCCTGCGGCGCATACCATTGCAAGTGAGGGCGGTAGATCCCGCAGGCGAGGAAGAACGGCTTGTCGTGATCCTGCCCGAGAAACTCAGCCGCGCCCTCGGCGGTTTGCCAGTCGGCCGTTTGTTCTTTGGAAGCTTCAATCGGAGACCAGTCGATGAGGCGGGCAAGAACCGGGTTGGTCAACTCCTCCCGCATGCCGTGTGCATATCGTTGATCCGGCAGCGGAAATGGCGTGGCCATCTTGATTGAATACTGCCGATCCCACGAGATCGGATCCGACCACTCTCCCTTCGGGTGATGATAAATTTTGCCGCCCGTTTCCGCCCGATAGCCGTGTTGGCGAAAGTACTGCGGCAACGTCACCCAATTCTTCAGCATCGGATGTTCACGAAACCACGCTTTGTTGCCGTAAATCCCGGTGGTTGAAGGACGAAGCCCGGTCAGGGTCGCGGTCCGCGAAGGATGACAAAGGGGGGCGGCACAATGCGCGTTGTCAAAGAGCACCCCACTGGCGGCAAGCCGGTCGATATGTGGTGTCTTCGCCTGTGGATGACCACCGAGACAGCCCACCCAATCGTTGAGATCATCAACCGCCAGAAAGAGCACGTTCGGCTTCTCCTGCGCCGTCGCGAAGAGAGCAAGGAGCAACCATGCAATGATCGGACGGACCAGATTCACCACGAGACACGGGTATAAGCTGAAGAAAGATAGGTGGGGTAGTCTTTCCCTCTGAATCGAAGCGTCTTTCGATGGTTGGTGAAGAAATCGACTCGGGTCCGGTCGAGATCCAATTCGATCGTAGCCACCCATTCCTGACTCGTGTCGTCACGTTTCATCTCCACCGAATTCTCCTCGGGAATCAAATCGCGAATGTAGCCGGGACTCCCGTCAGGCGGACGATCGTAGATCCAGAACATCCGGCCCGATTCATCGCCTGCGCCTTCTGGAAATTGAACCCTAACCGTCAACCTACTTCCATCTTTCTCGTATCTCAATTTGGGGGAAGAGAGAAGCGGATCGATTTCATCGGGGAAGAAATGACGCAGGATGAAGGCCGAGGAATTCCGGTTGTTACGCTCGGTTTGTGGATGGCGCCCCTTGACACCATGACCGGTATTGGCAGCGAGATAGATCGGAATGTCAGGGTGATGAGCACCTCCCCAGGCCAGGTCAAAGGCAACAAAGTCGTGCGTTCCCGGATGGAAGAGCATCGCGACTCGGCGGGCCCGAAGGGCTTCGAGATTGCGGGACAAGAAAACCGAGTCCGAAACGTCCGCGGTAAACCTCTGCAAATCTTCCCAGGTGCGACCAGCTTCCAAGGCACGCCGGTTAAAGATCGGTCCATAGTGACCACCGAGAAAGGGATGCCGAAAGTCGCCAACTTCAGCTCTCAGCTCATCCCAAGCCTCACGATTGCACAAGCGCAAAGGCGAATCCCAAATTGGGGAAACGCTTCCCATCACCGCAGTCATGCGCTCGTCATGGATGATGGCCATCGAAGGCGTGGCACCGTTCTTGGATCCCCCTGACATGGCCACTTTTCCATCCGAATGAAAGTGCTCTGTCTCCGCATGGGCCGCGGTAATGGCCCGCATCATGGTGGCGGGCCAAGCCCAGTATTGAACCTTGTCATGCGGATCAAGCGATTGCAGAAATCGCGCTTCCGACCTGTCTCCAAGTTCGCGCAAACCCATCGCACCCGGCTCCTGAACAACCGTCTTCACCAAACCGATACCGCCCGCGATCAGATCACGTTCCAATTCGAAAATGGGTGCGTCCTGCTCCAATTTGGGAGGACTGTTGCCCCCAGTCAGGTGGAACCCGCGAGCCTTCCCTTCCGCAGGAACGATCATCCGGACAGGAACGCGATAGGTCTGCCCAGGCCAGATTTCACCCACGTTAATCGTGATGAGTTTCTGACGAGTCGGCACGTGCCCCGCGACCAGATGCCAGTCCTGAAGCACTTCACCATCGAGCGTTGATGAATCGCGAAGGGCATCCATGTCAAAGAGCTCTCCCGCGGTGAGGTTTGTCGTGAGAAGGAAGAGAAAGAAGAGTTGTTTCATTCGTTAGGGGTTTTCGATTTCAACGTTCTACGGATTCTCATCCCTGCCGGGCTTGCAAAGAACGCTGTTGAAATGGGAGCCGTTTCTCAAGCGTAGAGATCACTCATTTCCTGTTGGGTTTCGCCAAATCGTGTCACCGGAACACCGGCTGTTTTCAGGAAAGAGAGATGCAGTTTCGAAAGACTGGTCTGTCTTCGGAAAGGAATCTCTCGGCCGGCCTTGACCCTTCCACCACCCCGGCCGGCGACGATCAGCGGAAGATTCTCGGCTTCGTGCTCATGGCCGTCGGCAATGGATGAACCGTAGAGAAGAAGCGAGTTTTCGAGGAGATTGGATTCCCCATCCGGAAGTTGCTTCATGGCGTTGAGGAGATAGGCAAGTTGCTCGTGATGCCAGCGCGTTACGGCACTGTACATCTGCATCTTGCTGCCCCGGGATTTCCAGGAGGTTTCCCCGTCGTCATCTTCGGTCCGTCCACTGATATCCCGCCAGTGAGAGAGCGCGTGCCAGGTTCCTTCAACACCATCGATGAAGTTGAAGTAGCGATTGCTCTGCCCATGATCCAACATGAATGTTGAGACTCGGGTCGCATCCGTCCAGAACGCCATGGCAATCAAGTCGAGCATCTGCCGAATGTAGCTTTGATGATCGAGCGGGATTCCGGCGGCGGGACGGGTCAGGGTGTTTGACAAGACGCCTTCGCGAGTGGCGCGCTTGGATTGGGATTCGGCAAAATCAATCCGACGTTCAATCGAACGAACAGCCTCGAGGTATTCCTCAATCTTCTGTTGGTCCTGACTGCTTCCCTGGCTCTGCAAATCTTTGGCCTGCCGTAAAACGAGATCCAGCACACTGCGGTCGGACATCCCTTCCGCGGGACGGCGAAACAGCCGGTCAAAGACCGTCCGGGGAACGGTTTCCCGGGCCGCGGGAATATCCGGCGCCGTCCAGGAGATACAGTTGCGGGAAAGCTCGCCGGTGAAACTCCCCTCCCCCGTAGTCGAAAGTTCGAGCGAAGGCAACGGGGTATCCATTCCGATGTTCCGGGCCGCGATCTGGTCGGCAGAAACGCCACCGGCATGAATCTTTCTTCCGTTGTAGGCTCCTCCTGTCAGCCAGGTCGCGGTTCCAGCCCCATGCCCGTTCCCTCTTGGCGTCCACACATTGCGGGGCAGAGTGATGTCGTTCTTGAAAGGTTCGAGCGGCGACATCCACTCATTCAGTTGAAGCAGCGAACCGTTTGGGCCGGTCTTGCGAGGCGCCCAGGTTCCTTCGGCAGCTCCATTCGGAAAATACAGATACGCGAGTCGAACCGGAGACGTTTTCGACGCCGGATCCGCCGCCATGATGTCGAGTTGAGGCAGCGCGAGGCAGGCACCGAGGCTGCGTAGCGCAGTGCGGCGGGAAATTTTCCAGGCTCCGGGGCGATGGTTCATCAGCAATTCAAGAACTACGGAATACGCTTAACCAAGAATGGGTAGCTTGTCACGATTCCTTCGATCAAAGTGTGGAAGCGGTAGTCGTTTTCCTTGAGCGTTTTCGCAATCTTCTGAATCGCAAGTTCGTCATAGTATTCGAGCTGACGTCCCAGGGCATAGGCAAGCATCTTCCTCGTAATTTGGGTGGCGAGATCCTCCATTCGGGTTTGGACAATCACCGCGCGCAAGCCCTCGATTCCATTGAACGAAGTTCCATCGGGTAACTTTGCCCTCGTATTGATGAGCCGCCCGTCATTGCGGGTTCGATAGCGGCCGAAGTGATCGTAGTTCTCGAGGCTGAAACCAAGAGGATCGATCTTGTTGTGACAGCCGGCGCATGTGGCTTTGGTCCGGTGCACTTCCAGCTTCTCGCGCGGCGTAAGGTTTTCCCGTTCCTCGAGCTCCTCGCTCAGTTCACTGACATCGGGCGGCGGTGGTGGAGGAGGCGTTCCCAACACCTTGTCCAGAATCCATTGGCCCCGCACAACCGGGCTGGTCCGTCCCGGAAACGAGGTCGTGGCGAGGAGACTGGCCTGGCCAAAGATGCCTCCACGACGATTGGTGTCGAGGTTGACCCGCTGCAATTCGTCTCCGGAGATTCCGTCGATTCGATAGTGCTTCGCCAGTTCGTGATTGAGGAAGGTGTAGCGAGCATCGATCAGGTCGGAGATGGGTCGATTCTCCTGAATCAGCGAATGAACAAAGAGAGCTGTTTCCTCACGCATCGCGTTCATCAAACTGGGCGTACACCACGGATTATCGATCGGGTCGAGCCGAACCCGGGTTCCCACGCCATCAAACCCAAGCCACTCCGCCGCAAAAATTCTCCCCAGCGTTCGCGACCGGGGATCGCCCAGCATTCGCGCCACCTCGTTCTTGAGCACAACCGGGTTCTGGATCGTCCCGTTTTCCGCGAGGCGAAACAGCGACTCATCAGGCATCGACGCCCAGAGAAAATAGGAGAGCCGATTGGCCAGATCCGGGGAGCTGACGGGAAACTCCTTTCCCTGCCCACGGGATTCGCTGCGAAGCAGAAAATGAGGAGAGACAAGGATAAACGTTAGCGCTTCCTTGATCGAAGCCTCATACCCATTTCCTTTCGCTCTGGAACTCTGATAGATTTGGGCAATGTCGTCGCGCAGGGATTCCTCGACCGGTTTCCGAAAGGCACGCGTTGCAAACTGATGGAGGATCTCCTGCGAGGCTTCATCACTGACCGGAGCCGTGGAGAAGATCAGTTGGTGAGTCTTTCTCTCCTGCGGCGTTATGGGTTCGTCAGGCAACGCCACTTCGACCAGATCCGTGGCTGCCCCCAGGTAGCGCTCAAGCATGACGGTTTGGAGAAAGAGCGTATTGGCGCTGTTCTTGAAACCACTCGCTCCGCTGAGGTCTCTGGGAAAATCGGCCGCTGGATTGAGGCTGGGATTTCCAAACAAATCTCGAATCGTGTTGGTGTATTCGGCATGGCTGAGACGGCGGGTGGGTTCATATCCCGGATTGCGAACCTTGCCGTAGTCGAACTGGTTGATTTCCTGATCCAACCAGGAAAGCAGCTTTCGATACTGCACATCATCTGGCTGAGACTTTTTCGGCGGAGGCATGTCCCGAAGCCGCACCCGCTCCATCACATTGACCCAATCGAGCTTGTTCTTCACCAGAGGGCGAACGGCCAACAACTGACTCAAATTCAAGTCCCCCTTGGCGACATCGCCATCGTGGCAATCGAAACAATAGGTCTCCAACGCTGGAAGAATGTCCGCTTCGTAGTTGTAGGCAACCGGCACGATGGGCTCGGAGATTTCGTTCCCCGGAGTGAAGGACGGTCCCATGGCTGTTTCTTCCTCCTCCACATCGTGTTCATCGTCCTCATCTTCCTGTTCTTCGTCGTCGAAGTCCTCTTCCAGCATCTCATGGACGAATTCCTCGACCAGGAACTCCAGATCATCCTCAATCTCCTTGCCGAACTCCTCCAGTTCCTCAATCTCCCGTTCCATGTGGCGAATGCGAAACCGGATCAGGCGTTTCTGAAGGAGAAACCACTCTCGAGCCACTTCATTCAACTCTTCACGAAGCTCCTCGTCTTCAGGTTCTTCGCGCAGTTCTCCAGCCAGCCACTCGGCGATTAACTCGAACACTTGTTCGCGCAGGCTTAACCTCGCGAATTCTTCGCCCAGCTCCTCTTCTTCTTCGATGAAACCGTAGTAGAGATCATAGGCAAGATCGAAGATTTCCGCGACCGCTTCGTGCTCCTCCTCCGTCTCGAATTCCTTGAGCAGCTCGTAGGCTTCCGGAGCATACTCTCGCAGAAACTGACGCAGTTCTCCCCGACCAATTTCCTCGTCTTCCTGTCCTGAGAGGGGAAGAAGCGCGCAGAGGAAAATCAGGAGGGTTCGGGTCAACATCCAGCCTTGATTCTCCATCAAATGACGGAGACTGAAAGATCAAAATCGAAAGATTGCGACCGGGGTTCGAGGTCCGTTCGAAATCGACAACTCGCTTCCTTGTTTGCCTTGCCAGCTTGCCCGGATTTGTCTTAGATCCGAAGGTGCGCGAAAATTACAACCAGGATTTTTATCCTTTCGGACTGCGGGGTCGCCGGGATCTCATCGACCCGATGGAATCCTCGCATCGCCACACTGAAATCGAATTGTTCTCCATGCGTGGGGGAACCTACACGCGGAAATTTGGTGAGCAGACCGAGCAGTTTTCGGAAGATGAAATCATCGTCTTCTGGGGTTGTATTCCCCATCAGCTTCTTGAGAAGCCGGACCGCGGCGAAGGATACATCGCCTATTTCCCTCTCGAAACGTTTCTGCGCTGGCAACTGCCTTCACGGTTTGTTCATCAGATCCTCGGCGGAAGTTGCCTTCGAATCCCGATCTCGAAATCCGTTTCCCTTGCTTTCGAAGCCCTCCAACACTGGCTCCCCACTTCGGGGAAAACGGGAAGTGGGCTCCCGAAATCAGAACAGATGATCATCGAAGGCTGCCTCGGGGTCATCGCGAAGGAGGCGCTCAAGAATGCACCGGTTCAAGGCGAGGAACCACGCATGCACGGGAGTGATCATCATGTCAGTCGAATGATCGAATTCGTCGTCCACAACCGTTGTGAGCCGATCGTGGCCGAGGACATCTGCAAGCATGCCGGGCTCCATTCCACCTACGGTCGGACGTTGTTCAAGAACGCGGTCGGAATCTCGCTCCATCAGTTCCTGACCAACTACCGGCTGGAGCATTCCAAGAACCTGCTGGCGAACAGCGACGCACTCATTCTCGACGTCGCTCTCGAATCGGGATTCGGCAGCGTGAGTCGCTTTCATGCCATCTTCAAATCGAAGATCGGGATGACGCCCCGAGCCTTTCGCCAGTCAACGCAAGATCCTTCCTAGAACGGATGTTGCCAGGAGCTTTGTTGATCCCGCGCCAACGACTTTGAGGGTTTGCTGCA
>JBCDHN010000119.1:0-7438 GCA_038749915.1 Verrucomicrobiota bacterium
ACCTCATAGGTTCGATACCAGAGCAACCCTTTCTTCTTACGATCATAAGCCAGATGAACCGCGACATCACTGGCTTCCGGCTGAACCTCCCGCATGGCCTTGCGGTTGGTGGGCGAGGCATAGAAAATTCTCGGGTGGTTTTGGACCATGGGAGGCCCCCAGTTTCCTTCTACGTTGAGGCAGAGTTTGGCGTCCTGCTCATTGGTTCGGAAAGCCACTGCTTCGCTGAGCAGATGCCATCCCAGACTGGTGGCGGCAAAGATTCCACCAATGGCGACAAGGTGAATAAGTTTCATCGTATTATGGAGTTGGGTTTGGTTATTCGTTGGCGGCAGGCCGGCGATAGAAGACTTCAACCATCGGCGCTTCGCCCTGACAGAGTTGTTTGAGAAGGGAAACGGAATTGGCTCCTTCAGAACTCGCTGCCGGTTCCAGGTTGCCGTCCACCGCGCTGATCACAAAAATCCCGGGAATGCGCAATTCCCAGGCGAGGTTGTGGATGAAAAGCGGGGTCTCCGGCAAATTCAGCATGAGATTCCCCTCAATGTCCGCCATTGGTTCGCCCCGATGGGCATATTGAAGTGCAACTTCGGTTTGGCACGATTCGCAGGGTGTCAGGGTTAGCTCGATGGTTCGCTCATCCCGCGCAACCGGCATCACAGGACGATCGTTAACCGTGCACTTCAGAACTTCGCAGTCATCGGGTAAAGAGGTTTGCCACACCAGGGTGCTGTCATGATCAATCGTGTAAATCGCGCGATTCAGGGTTTGCCCATTGCGCTCCAACTGCGTTTCGAAGTTTGCGGCGGAAATGGTGGCCTGGGCCGTCGATCTTCGGGGAAGCCACCGCGGTTCTACTTGAACGTCTGCACTGGCTTGGAGACTGACATACTCCGCATTCCCAAGCCGATCCTGAAACCAGGGCGAGATCCGTTGCGCCTGTGCTGAAGCCGTCACACCCTCACCATCCACTTCCAAGCCTTCTGCCAGCGGAATCACAAACAACGCCTGCTCGGACTCGCCACCTTCAGCTTTCGGGACGAAGAGCGGCCAAGCATCCGCCAACGGAGAAATCGGGATCTCAAAGCCCACTTCAAGTTCCCGATCCAAAGTCCCGGCGTCTTCCCAACCAATTTGGTAAACAAGCGTCCCTTCCGTATTTCGCGTTGGCCGGCTTGAAGCAAGCGCATCGCTTCGAATGGCAACATTCCGCGCGTTTTTCGGCAACTCGAGCGCCATGGTTTCTCCGTCTCCGGTTCGATCCTGAGCAAACACCCGGGCCTCATATTGCAACGCTCCATCGGCATACCGGGTCAGGATTTGGGAGGATAATTCCCAGGAGCTTGGAATGGCGATACTGGGTTTCGTGGCCTCGGCCATGGCCGCGATCAACCCCAGTTTCAGCGAACCGGAGTTCTTGGGTAAGGCCGTGGTTGCGATTCCGTCAGCTACGATCAATGGAACCCCGTTGAGTTCGAGTCCCCGATCCTTTGGTATGCCTTCCACGGTGAGAATTTGCACGGTCGCATCGCGGGTTTCCAGCTCGAGGAGTGATTCACGCCTTCCGCCTTTGCGAGTCTTCGAAAACTCCAGGCTTACCTCAGTTGGTCCTGCCTGATCACGCAGCAAAACATAGCCGTTGTCCCCCCAAACAACACTGGCATCTTCCGGCACAACGCTGACCAGCTGCGCGTCTCCACCAATCAGCGGGATCGAGTGCCAGTCCTCCGCAAAACTCTCCACTTCGAATCGCACCGAAAGCTGAACCATGTCGTCGCCGATTCCAAGCTCGGCTTTCATCGCTCGAACCACGGCCGGGACCGGCGGCTTCACTTCTTCGGGCTCAGCCTCGTAGACTTTTGCTGCTTTCCAAAGTTCCTTCACCTCGGAGTAGGGCAACGTCACCTGCGCCTGTTTCGAATCGAAAGAAGACGTTTGCTGGCCCTGAGCGAATCCGCCCGCAACAACCAGTCCGAAGGTAAATATCCACAAGGGTCGTGTTTTCATGGTCCCGAGACTGAGGCACCCGTGTGATGGAACGATGAAAGCAGTGTGAAATGTCGATGAAATTGCGGTGATCCGTTCCTCTTAAAATCGACCGGATTCGCTTGAGCCGGTTTCGATTCGCGAGATGGTTTCGCCAATGAATCCCCGAACCCCGCGATTTGTTTGTTTTCTGGCCTCTCTCGCCTTCCCGGCCCTCGTGGTGGCCCATACCTTTCCTCCTCCCTTCAATAGCGAGCCTGATACCACGGCAGAACCACCTTCGCCGGAAGAATCACTCGCGAGTCTTCAGCTGCCGAAAGGATTCAGTGCCAATCTGTTCGCCGCCGAGCCCGATGTGCAAAACCCAATCGCAATGGCCTGGGATTGGCGCGGCCGAATGTGGGTCGCGGAGAACTATACCTATGCCGAGCGAGCCAAACGCTTTGAGCTTTCCCTGCGAGACCGGGTCTTGATTTTCGAAGACTCGGACGGAGACGGAAAGGCGGATTCGCGAACTGTATTTTCCGATGATCTTCAATTCCTCACCAGTGTCGAAGTCGGGCGTGGCGGGGTTTGGCTGATGTGTCCGCCTCAGCTGCTCTTCGTCCCCGACGCCAATGAAGACGACGTGCCTGACGGTGATCCCATCGTGGTGCTGGATGGCTTCACCGTCGCTCAGAGCAACTATCACAATTTTGCCAATGGATTGCGCTGGGGGCCGGACGGTTGGCTCTACGGACGCTGCGGACATTCGTGTCCCGGTAAACTCGGCATCCCCGGAACTCCGGAAAAGAAGCGGATTCCGATCAAGGGTGGAATCTGGCGATTTCATCCGGAACGAAAGGTCGTTGAGGTGCTCACCCATGGAACGACAAATCCCTGGGGGCACGACTGGGACGAGCATGGCGAACTTTTTTTCATCAACACGGTCAACGGCCACCTGTGGCATGGGATTCACGGAGCTCATTTCAAGGAAAGTTTTGGCCAGGATCCCAATCCCAAAATTTACGAGCGGCTCGACATGCACGCCGACCACTGGCACTACGACACGACGGGCAAGTGGTCGGAATCACGTGGAGGCAAGGCCAATGACTTTGGCGGTGGTCATGCTCATATCGGAATGATGATTTATCAGGGTGATTCATGGCCCGAGCGATTCCACGGACGGCTGATGACGCTGAACATGCATGGCCTTCGCACCAACGTGGAGCGGCTCGAACGCCATGGCAGTGGTTACCTCGCACGTCATGAGAAAGACGTATTCCTCATGGGCGATCCGTGGTTTCGCGGGATCGACATCCAACAGGGACCGGATGGTTCGGCTTATGTTCTCGATTGGAGTGACACCGGCGAATGCCACGAACACACTGGAGTTCATCGCACCAGCGGGCGGATTTATCGGATTCAGTATGGCGAAGTCAAAACGCCCGGACTGTCAGATCTTGCCATGCTTCGTGAGACGACGAAGGCAGGTATCAATGAGCAGGCGCTCGCCGCCATGCAGCGAATCATCAACCATCCCAATCCTTGGTTTGAGCGCCAACTGCGAAGCCTTCTGGTCTCGGCCAGAGTTTCTGGCCAAGATGTTGGCGGATTCGCCGACGCACTCCGAAACATTCCCAAGATCGATCAGCCCCACCATCAACTTCGGACTTTTTGGACACTTCACGCGTTAGGAGAGACATCGCCGCCCCTACTCCATTCTCTGTTGCAGGAAGCTAACGAACATCTTCGCACTTGGGGAATCCGGCTGTTGACAGATTCCCGAACGATTGACACCACGATCGGACCTCAGCCAAACGCCATGCCAAGCCCAATGGAGCCTGCGGTGTTTCGTTCTTTTCTCGAACTCGCCAAGACGGACGAATCCGGTCTCGTCAGGCTTGCCCTTGCCAGTGCCCTCCAACGGCTCCCTCTCAAGCAGCGGGCAGAACTGGGAACCGCCTTGGCTGCTCGTGCAGAAGATGCCGACGATCACAATCTTCCGTCCATGGTGTGGTATGGCGTCAGCCCGATGGCCGATTCCGATCCTTCGGCCTTGGTCGAACTTGCCGCCACCAGCAGTTGGCCAACTCTCCTTACTTGGTTAACTCGAAGCCTCTCCGAATCGATCGAGAAAGACGGAATGCCTCTGGATACCTTGCTCTCCCAAAGTCGTGACAGAACCCCCGAAATCCAAGCGGCAATTCTCCAGGGCATCAGCGACGGCTTGCAGGGAATGCGTAAGGCCACCAAGCCAGCATCCTGGGAAACTTTTGCGAATTCCATCGACCCGAAACACCCCCCGCTGGCTCAACTCACTCAGGAACTAAGCGTACTTTTCGGGAGCGGTCGGGCTCTGGATGCGATCAAGAAAGTTGCGCTCGATCCGAAAGTCGACCTCGCCATGCGAAAAGCAGCGCTGCAAACGCTGATCGACAATCGGCCTCCTGACTTGCGCGAAATCTGTGAATCGCTCCTCAACCAGCGGATCATCAATACCGTCGCGGTTGGAGGCCTCGCGATTTATGACGATCCGAAGATTGGAGAAACGCTCGCCAAGAACTACCGACGCTTTTATCCAGCGGAGCGCTCCGCGGTCATTTCAACCCTCGTTTCCCGGCCAACCTGGGCCTCAGCTTTACTTGCCCAAATCAAGGCCGGCAGGATCGCCAAATCTGACCTGACCGCGTTTCAAGCCCGGCAAATCCGGTCCTTCCAGAACGAGGAGCTCACCAAAGAGTTGGAATCCGTTTGGGGCAGACTCCGCGATTCTTCGGAAGAGAAACGGCAGCAGATTGCCGAATGGAAATCCAGGCTGACACCCGAGGTTCTTTCCACATCTGATTTGGGCCAAGGCCGCGTGCTCTATCAGGCTGTCTGTGGTGCCTGCCACATCATGTATGGTGAGGGTGGAAAGATCGGACCGGATCTGACCGGTTCAGGACGCGCAGACTTGGATTATCTGGTCGAAAACATCTTCGACCCGAGCGCCGTCGTGAGCGCGGATTACCAAATGTCGATCCTTACCCTGGCAGACGGCCGCGTCCTCACCGGAGTCATCACCACCGAGAACGAGCGAACCTTGACACTGCGTCAGGCGATCGAAGAAACCGTTCTTGAAGTGGGCCAGATTGCCCACCGAGAAAATTCTCCAGTCTCCATGATGCCCGAGGGTCTTCTCCTCGCGTTTGGCCCCGAACAGGTTCGCGACCTGATCGCCTATCTCCAACACCCCCTTCAGGTTCCCCTTCCTGAAACGCCATAGCTGTTGGTTCTACGTTGTTGGATTGTAAAAAAGATCTCCGGATCCGCTGGAAAGCCTGGATGCGAGATGCTCCGTAGCGGGTGCAGAGCCCCTTTGCTTCGTCATCTCAACACCCTATCAAAGTAGAAACAGGTTCAGCCTGACTTGCGCTGCGCGAAGAGCCAGTCCCAGATTTTCGGTGTCGGGTCGCAGCGGTCACCCGTCATCTCGGTTTTCCATCCTTCCTCGGCGTTGTCGGCATCAAAAATGAATGCATAAGCAGCGGCTCCATGACCAACGCCCGCCAACTCGGTGTACTTCATGTTGCCGCCCAGTTCGCACAGCGCCTGAAACAACTCCTGACTGGTATGAACGGGCACCTTGTCGTCATCGGCGCCGTGAAACGCCCAGATCGGGACGTCCCGAAACTTCGCCGCCCGATCAGGAGGATGTCCGCCACAAACTGGAATCGCTGCGGCAAACAAATCGGGCCGCGCATTGATCGCAGACCAACTGCCATATCCGCCCATTGACGCTCCCACAACAAAGATTCGGTTCCGGTCAATCGGATGTTCCTGAATGAGTCTTTCAACCAGATCCAACGTAGGCGGGAGGAAGTTCTTTGGCTCTCTCTTCGTCCCCGGCAACCCATAAAAATCCCCCCGCTCACCCCAGGTACCCGCAGCTTGAGGAACGGCAACAAAGGCTGGATATCGAGTGCGAAGATCTTTCTCAACCAGCGGGCCCATCCACCCGACCAGATTCTTCTCATTGTCCGTTCCCTTTCCCCCAGCTCCGTGAAGCACCAGAATGAGCGGATAGGTTTCGCCGCTCTTCTGATCAATGGGCGGCATCCATCGATAGGGCAACTCCCCGAAGGATTTCGCCTCGAAATGAACCTTGAGTTCAGCCGCTGAACTCCGCGATCCTTCGCGCTCCGGCATTTCCGATTCGGGCTTGCCTTTCTTCATGCCACGCTGTTTTGCCAGAAAGGCACGAGCCTCTTCCATAGTCAGTTCTCCGTCGCTATTTGCATCCGCCTCGGGATGCTCCTTGAACAACATTTCCAATCGCTGCGCCTTGGAATCATCCAGTTGAGCGACGGCGGCGATCATCAATCCTGACCAAACCAAAGAAACTGTAAAAAGAGGCTTCATATTAATAAAACTCCCTCGCCAACAGAGAGTTGCAGACTCGTTGGTCTATAATTATCAAGTTTACCAATGTAATCAAACCCTCTTTCCCGCTCGAATTTCGCTCAAAATCCCAACAGGAAATCAGTTGGCGAATCGGGAATCCGTCTAACAGTAACCCGTATGGATTTGCCACCTTATGTGCCAGAGATTCTAGATTCTGCGAAAAATCATCTGGAATCATTGCCCCAGCTTCGCGATGTCGTCCTGGCCAACGCCGTGTTTTGTGGAGAGATTCCGTCCCCCACATTTGGAGAGAAGAAGCGGATCGCCTTCATGAGCGATCGCTTTACCGAGAGCGGCGTCGAAAGCTCGGTGGATGAAGTTGGCAACGTCACCGCGGTTGTCCCCGGCAAGGACAACAAGAAGAACATCCTGCTGGTCGCTCACGCCGACACGTTGTGGGAAGCCAACGATGATCATGCCGTCAAAGCCCTGACAGACACCCTCCACGGAATTGGTCTGGCCGACAACAGCCTCGGAATCGCGGCGATGGCGTCCCTACCCCTGATTCTCGAGCGACTCGGAATTGAGCTGAATGCGAATCTCATCCTGCTCGGAGCGGTTCGCAGTCTGGGACGTGGCGATTTGGAGGGCCTTCGTTTCTTCCTCGATCACACGCAAAAGCCGGTCCATGGCGCAGTCTGCATCGAAGGTGCGCAGCTGGGACGTCTCAGCCACTCCTGCCTCGGCATGGTTCGTGGGAAAATCGTCGTCACCGTTCCCAAAAATCAGGATTGGAAGCAATGGGGCGCGGCCAACGCCATCACCAGCCTTCACCAGATTGTCGACCAGATCCTTGCCATCGGTCGCCCTGACAAACCCCGCACCCAAATCATTCTCGGTTCGGTTCGAGCCGGAAGCGGCTACAACACGTCCCCCGAACGAGCTACGCTGCGCTTCGAGGTGCGCAGTGAAAGCGAGGAGGTTGTCAACAAGATCCACGGCGAGATCAATCAAATTCTGGAAGAGGCAAATGCCCATCGCCAGGGCAAGGCGGAACTCTCCATCATCGCTCAGCGCACGCCGGGCG
>JBCDHN010000120.1:0-7433 GCA_038749915.1 Verrucomicrobiota bacterium
CCGGGCGAGTATAGTAGGCACCAAGCACTGCTTGAGCCTCGGGATCAGATTCTGCAGCCGCATCCCAGGAATCCCAAAACGCCCCGGCCCCGTCCTTGCGATGCCGATCAGAATGATTCGTGAACCACGCGTCCGGCTGGAGATTGTGGATGTACTTCAGGTTCCCGACACGCACACTTCGAATTGGGAAAATGTTCATTGCTCCGTCACCGGTGTGAGTTGTAAAAATCTTGTCTCGATGGTCATTTGTTTTCCCAGTGAGAACGGGTGCGAAGGAGATCCCATCGATGTCACGTGAAGGCTTCCCGCCCGCGAGATCGATCAAGGTCGGAATGAGATCCACCCAACTGACCATGGCATTGGTGCGGACGCCTTGATCAATGTGGTTGGGCCAGCGAACAATGAGTGGAATTCGGGTTCCCGCATCGTAAAGAGTCCATTTCCCCATGTGCCATTGACCGCCGTGATCGCTTGTGAAAAGAAAGATGAAGTCATCTCCAAAACGTTTTTGCGCAAACTCATAGACCCGTCCCATTTCCTCATCCATCCCGGTGATATCGCTCAGGTAACGCGCCCAGTGATCGCGTGTTTCGGGGGTGTCGATAAAGTAGGGAGGAAGGTGAACTTGAGAAGGATCATAAGTCTTTTCGGTAGTCCAACTCACGTGAGGGCGACGGTCTCCCACGAGAAGGCAAATGGGTTGGTCAACGTTGGTTTCCGCAAAGTGCTTTTCGACGTTGGTCGACATTTCTCGCGGTGCAGGGGACCGATAATCGACTCCTTCCATCTTATTTCGAGCATGAGCGACTTTGCCGAAAGAAGCGATGTAGTAGCCCATCTCTTTCAATATCGGGAGAAGAAATTGAGTCCCCGGTTTCGGCTGACTATGATTGGGGTGCGCTCCATGGCGAGCCGGCATCAATCCAGTCAATAGAGAAAAGCGGTTGGGGCAACAGGAGGGGGAGGCGACGTAGGCATTTTCAAAGGTCATTCCCTCAGCCGCCAGTCTTTCCATGGTTGGGGTCCTCGCTTCCTGGGAGCCGTATACCGACGTCTCAAGTCTCCCCAGATCATCGGAAAGGAAGACGACAATGTTGGGAAGTTCGGTGGCCGATACGGATAAACTTACGGCAAAGAAAAGGGCAATTGAGATCGATTTCATGGTGGGGTTGATGGTCAATCAGAGTCTGATTTTTCCCAAGGGCGAGCGGAAGTTTTCCAAGCCGGACGCATCTCTACCAAATTGGATCGCAATCAGCCCATTTCGCTGGTGGTTTTTCTGTCACACCGCCTTCGCGGAGACCCGCCAGATTGCGCCGAGAATGAATATTGCGCCAATGGCCTGTAAGATGGCAAACTTCTCGCTGAAAAACAGAATGCCACCCAGCGTTGTGAACACCGGCCACAGCATTTGCAACGATCCTCCGCTGCTGACACTGAGGAAGCGATAGCCTTCATTCATCGCCAACTGACCAAATCCGGCAGCCGCTGCGGCAAGCGTGAGCAGCAGAACATCGCTCAGGTTCAAGCCCGGGAGCTCACTTCCCGTGAGAAAAAGCATGGGAAGAAAGATCCAGATACACTGGGAAAGATAGATTGTCCCAACCGAATGATCTCTCACCAATTGGCGAATGAGAATGACAGACCACGCGGCGGTGAGGGCACCAGCCAAGGCAATAACCTCATTCCAGCCCACAGAGAATCCGCCTCCATTGAGACCAGGCCCCGTGAGTAGCACGATGCCTGCAAAGGCGAGTGCCAACCACAGGAAGCGCCGCTGAGTCAGCTTTTCTCCGAGGAAAAGGGCGGCGAGCAGAGAGGCAAACACGACGTAAGTGTTGCAGATCAGCGTAGCCTTCCCTGCACCAAGAGTTGGAACGGTCCAGTAGTAGGCAGCGGTCCCGAGCAGGCCGGAAAGGCCCCGCCAGATTAGGCGGCGCTCCGTAAAGACCGGACGGATTCGGGTGGGGCGATTCCCTCGAACAAAGGCGAGGACGATGATCATGCCGATTCCTGCACGAAACAAGAGAGGAAGCGATGCCGAGATCGGGCGATCGCTGGTTCCCAAATATTTGAGCAGCAGCGAATTCAAAGTGAACGCCAAAACGGAGAGTATCATGACGATGATTCCGCGACGTGTCGGCGCGGGCATCGCGAGGGGGCGAGGAAGGCTGGTATTGGTAGGCGTTTTCATCGGAGCGGAAGGCGCGACCTCCTAAGGTCTGGCTCGGAAAAAACGCTGGAAAGCTTGGAAGCGAAAAACGGTTAACGGGAGACCTCAGGATGTGAATTCAGCGAACGCAAACTCGCAGCCAGACGACGCGAGCGGCGTCGACAGGTTTTGCGAGAGCAATGCTAAATAGTGAGGTCATTCGTTTTTTGCAGGCGCCAACAGTGCCTTCAATTTGTCCGTATGCAAGACAAATGAAATTCCCAAGCCTCAACCATCAACCCGGATGAGTTCAATTCCACTTATACAGGTATCGCCAGAGATGGGATTGAGGTGGATGGTGAGCGTATCATCTTCGCTCGCGATGTTCGCCATCTCTAGAACTGTTCCCCGGAATAGTTGGCCTCCTTCGACCAAAGGTGAAAACGCTTCTCGAATATAAAGTCCATTGACTCCGACGGAAAAACGACGCTCCTCGTTGCCTTCGAGTTCTGCAAAGTAGAGACGAACTTGAAAACTGCCCGGCAGGAGCCCGGCAATTTGAATGGTCTCAGCGCCTGTCAGGGTTGACGCACAAACCCACGGCCAGGCAGCCTCGGTTTGATCTTTGATCCAGACAGAGTGACGATAGTGATAGTGGATGGATTGTTGTGGACTGACAGTGATGTCTAACTCTGGAGATGGACCACCAACGTTTGGAACGTCCAACCAAAGTGTTCCATCTCGGGTGTTGCGGTCTCCTGGCGCCCCGAAGTTAAGTCCGAGCCGCCGGATCTTTCCGTGAAGAACCTCGCGATGAACCGTTCCCCACGAAGACCATTGTTCGTGAGTTTCCGGCAGGCTGATGAGCGCCAATGCGGTTGGCAATGGATAGCTGCAGGTGCATCCTTCAAAGAAGTAGGGAACATTAAGGATTCCGTTTGCCGGGATGATGCTGTTCGTGCAACCGGAGCGTGGGCCACTGATGCTGATCGTCCCGCTTTCGAGTCGCTTGTCGTAAAATGCGGCAGTTCCGGAACGCAGGGTGTAGAGGTTGCCATAATCGAATCCACCATCGCAGCCGTAGCTCTTGGGGAATCTGCGTGGTTCCCTGAGGTTGGTCAGCGGATTGATGCGCGTACCCGACTCAGGCTGGTCAGGTTTCCAGTGATGAACTTGGGTAGGCGGCCGATATTGATTGGGCTGAACGGTTTCCAGATCAATTTCGGAAAAGGACTGGCGGAGTTGTGGAACTTCATCGTCGGCCAGGATCCGACCAGTGTATGCGTCTGAGAACACGTTGGGTTGTAGCCGGTAGTCAACCTTTCCAACGCGTGTAGACGCATCAAGCCACTCCTTGGATGACGAGATCATGATGCCGTCAATAAACTTGGGCTGGGGAGAGCGTTTGAAGTGTCCCAGCGTATCGTCAAACCAAAGAACACCGAGAGGGGCTTGCACCAATTGGTCCTGACTGAGACTCCAATCGCCGGCGTAGTTGCAACTGCCCGGAAGCGAGTGACGGGTCAAGGTCGCAAACGCTTCGGACTCTGCCAGGTGAAAGCCTTCTCTCGAAGCGGTTTTCAGGAGCGCATCATTTTGCTTGGTTCGTTGTAGAATAAGCTGACCACCAAAGGGGCGGACTGAATCGAGAATGGTCTCGAAGAGTTCAAGAGGTGGTTCGAAATTCTGCAGAATTACAAGGTCGGCAATATAGGAAGGGAAAGGCGCTTTGAACATCGGGGCGTGACGAAGCGAAACGCGATGTCCGTAGAGATCCGCCCGGTTGAGATAACTCCGAAGCTCGTCCATGGAGGCGGTGGACGAATCAAGGATGCCGTTGGTTGTCAGCTCGGTCTTCGTCGCGAGGTGAGCAAGTTGCGTGGCATTCTCAGGGTTGAACCAGAGAGCCTGACCTCGCCTGGCCTTGGTGAGATCCAACAAGTTGGACACGAACTCCGTTTCCGGTTTGACGGGAAGGTTGGTGTCTGGTTCGACAGGTAAGGAACTGGAAGGCTCATTTCCGAAACAGTGAAGCTGACCATCCTTCGTTACGACGAAGAGCTTGGAGTTGGCAGTGACGGCCGTGTGAACAGAACCTTCCTTGATTCCTGGGAAACTCTCGTCGAAGCGAACGGTTCGGTTCGCTGTCGTGATCGAGGAACGAATGCCTTCGCGCCCTTCTTCTCGCATTCGGTCTTCGTGCCGCTTTCTGCTAATAGATCGATCAAAGAGGAGCTGGCGCCGTTGATCGACTTCACTTTCGGGAAGAAGACCAAGCTTGGAAGCCGGAGTGGAGCCGTCTGTTGCAACGAACCATCCGCCCGGCTTCCGGCCGGGAGCCGGCAATTGAAACTCTTTCAACTTACCGGTCTGCAGATCAAACCGTGCCGGATAAGCCGAACTGCATGGAACAATGAGATCCTGGCCATCGATCAAAAGGTAGCCTTGTGGAGCTAAGCCGCCAAATGCTTCTGCATTGTGAGGATGGACTCCGTAGAGATGCCCGGTTTGATCATTCAGCCAAAGCTGCTCACCACTTTTGGCATCAAGGGCATAAACGAAAACGCCTTCGAATGACCAGACGCCCGCCGCGAAATAGACTTTGTCATGATGCAGAACAGGGCCGCCCCTTACTGGCCAGACTGAGATCAAGCGACCGTTGCCAAGGAGCTTTCGATCCGAGGGAACGGCTTGGAACTTCCAGTGAAGGGCGCCGTTTGTCGTGTCAAAGCAATAGAGGTGACCATCGTCTGACCCAATAAAAACGCGGTTCTGCCAGACGACGGGAGCAAAGCGATTCGGGCCATCGGTAAAAACTTCCCAAAGGGTTTTCCCGGTTTGAATGTCGAGGGCGGTGAGGCTGTCTTCTCTGGATGAGGCAATGAACAGGCGCCCGTCCTTGATGACAGGTTCATAGCCATTATCGAACTGAAGTCTCTCGTCGCGGAAGGCTGGCTTCAGCGGAGGGAACTTTCTGATCCACTGAGTGTGGAGCTCTTCCGGGATGGTGTCAGGAGTGGAAGCGGTTCTTCCTGAATCAGCCCGCCACTGAGGCCAATCTGCAGACTGCGCCAAAAAGATTCCAACAAACAGCAACGAGCATACAAGCGTGGGGCAGCGCTTCATGCCAGTCACCATCGACAATCAGGACGATCCGTCCAATGAATCCTGATTTCAGTCAATCTGTAGCGCGGCGGGAAACATGATGACCTTGGCTCTCGTCGTCGTGCGGAGTTGTTGATTGAGAAGTTGGTCCAGAGCATGTGAGCGCCACTCGTTTTCGAGCAACGCCTCGATTTCGTTTTGGATTTTGCTCATCTGGAGATTCTGGCTTTCGATTTTTTCGATCAATTCGACGATGTGCCAACCCAGTTGAGTTTGGAACGGCGGGCTGATCTGACCCGGCTCAAGGTCGAAGACGATCTTGCAAAAGTCTTCCGGCATTCGTCTTCTGCTGAAGTAT
This sequence comes from Verrucomicrobiota bacterium, assembly GCA_038749915.1. Taxonomy (GTDB): domain Bacteria; phylum Verrucomicrobiota; class Verrucomicrobiia; order Verrucomicrobiales; family DEV007; genus JBCDHN01. Next base: position 5,616 of record JBCDHN010000120.1, read on the forward strand.
CCGAGATCTCCGCCGATCATTTTGGTTCTCTCATCCTCAGAAAAGGTCGATGCCAGATCTTCGAACGTCGCAGTCTTGGATTGAAGCTGCGAAAAAATCTCGAGAATCTGCGCTTTGCGTTCCGGTGTGTTTTCGATGGCTGTGCTGACAAAAATATGGCGGGCGCGAACCACCTCTGGAGCGGTGAGTGAATTCTGATTTAACTCGAACCACTTCTCACTGTCCGAGCTCTGTACCGTTGTTGCTTGTCGGATCTTTTCCTCCAGCCACAATTCTTGTTTTAAATGGAGGGTAAGAAGGCTCCTCAAGTCACCTTGGCTGAGACTTTGTTCTGTGCAGACGTCTTTCAAATCTCCCGGGGCAAAATGAGATTCGAATTGAGCGATTCTCGAGTCGACAAGCTCGGGATCGAGATCAATCGGGAAGACCCGAGACCATTGTCGAATCAGTTCGTTACTGATCATTTCATCCAGTACCGCCAGCTGAGCGATCTTGAGATTCTTCGGAGGAAGATTGGAGCGAGATTTGCCGCGCCTGGCCAAATGGAGATCCAAAGCGAGGTTGAGCTGTGCTTTCGTGATTGGTTCTCCCCCGACCGTGCATGCCCAATTCTGCTCCCTTCCGATTTTTTGGATACTTTCGCTCCCGGTGAAGCGATCGTAAAGCGGACCCTGAATCCCGAGGTCAGCGATCAGATACACACCGGCGAGAGCCCACAAAATGAGCCGGATGGGAACCTTCTCCAGATCGTAAAGCGTCACAGAGTCATGAGGGATTCTGTATTCGCCAATCCCAGGTTCGCGTAAATCTCACGCGTCGCATTCGACCTGTTGAGCGTGTAAAAGTGGATGCCATCAACATCATTGTCGAGCAGGTCTCGGCACTGCTCGGTTGCAAAATGGATCCCGACGCGTTCAACGGCTTCCGGCGTGTCGTCGGCGCGGTTGAGCGAACGCAAAAGCTTGGCGGGGAATTTGGCTCCTGCGGCCAGTTCCGCCATGCGGCTCATGCCTTTGGTGCTTGTGATGGGCATAATGCCGGCAACGATTGGGACATCGATGCCGATCAGACGGCACCGTTCGCGAAAGTCATAAAAGTCGTGGTTGTCGAAAAACAGCTGGGTGCAGATGTAATCAGCTCCGGCGTCGACCTTTGCCTTGAGGTATTCGAGCTCGAGCAAACGGTTCGGAGTTGTGGGGTGACCCTCAGGAAATCCGGCCACGCCAATCCCGAAACCTTTAGGATCAGGATGATTTTTGGAATCGTTGAATTTCTTGATGAATGAAACGAGGTCTGCAGCGTGCTGGAAAGCGTCAGCCGAGCGATCGTAATTGCCTCTTTCTTTGGGCGGATCACCTCCGAGAGCGAGGATATTGCTGACTCCAGCTTCCGCATAGCGTTCGAGAATTTCCTGAATTTCATCCTGCTGATGGCATACGCAGGTCAGGTGAGGAATGGGGTCGAGACTGGTTTCAGTTTTGAGGCGAACCACGAGATCGTGAGTCAAATCCCTTGTTGTGCCACCTGCTCCATAGGTCACGCTGACGAAGGAAGGCTTGAAGAGCTCCAGTTCTGCAATCGTTTCGTAGAGTGCTTCCGAAGCCTGCTCACTCTTCGGCGGAAAGAACTCAAAACTTAGGGGCGGACGATACTGATCGAAAATGCGACTGATATGCATGTTTTTAGGTGACTAACGAATAACTAATCAAAAAAAGTCGTCCTCGATAGCAGGTAATTCACAAATCTTTCACAAATTTTACCCGTTGAAGGAGGTGCTGACGTTGACAGAGACGAGTTGCTCGCTAGCGTTAGCTTCGC
>JBCDHN010000121.1:0-7430 GCA_038749915.1 Verrucomicrobiota bacterium
GACCGGTAAGGTGCGTTGCTCCCCGGCGTCGTGGAGTTTCAACATGTCCGATAGATCCACATTTCAAATGTAGTCCGAAGCAAAGAACGGAGTGCTGACGAGACAGATCGCAATATCGGCTTCCTCCAACTCTCACCGAATCATCTCGTCCCATTTATCGTCCGGCTCAACATTCGTTTAGTGCCAAGCCTTAAGCAGGGCATCAATCTCCATCGCTGGAATGTTGCTACTCTTGAAGATGTCAAACATGTTTCCTGAGTATGAGGGATGAAGGTCTTACCAGATCTTTTTGAGTTCTCACGCAGAGTCGCGGAGCCGCAGAGATTTTGGAGAGCGAGTTTGGAGAACTTCGTTTCTGAGCTCTCCTCTCATCATTCTCTCGTCTGCGCCTCCGCGTGAGACGGTTTTTGAAAGATGAGGAGAGATGAAGTTCTTGAAGGATGGAGTATGAAGGCTAAAGGACAAAGTAGCACGAGCATTGTTTTTATCCTTCATGCTTCCGCTTTCATCCTTTACCAATGCCTAACAAGCTTCCCAATCCTTATGAAGAGGAGATCGATGAACCGACCATTCGGGTATCTCCGACGGTTTGTTGGTTTGTGGCGGGGATTTTTCTGGGATTACTTTCGTTACCGCCGTTGATGCGGAATCTGACCGCGTTCCTGGATCCCGCGGGTTGGGTGCCGGTGGTGGAGTTTTTTGTCCGGCCGACGGATGAGGCGCTGAATCTGCTGGCGGACAAGAAGCGGAGCGATCCTCGCATTACGCGAAAGTCTCCCAACTTCATCGATCATCGGGAATCGTGGGAGGCGAAGTTGGAGGATGCGGAGTTTTCCGAGGCGCCGAGGCGGCAGTTGCAGGCGGCGTTGACCACGATATTGCAGGAAGGCAACCGCAAGACGGTGATTGGTGAGGACGGCTGGCTGTTTTTTCGACCGGCGATTGATGCGTTGTCAGGATATGGACCGCTGAAGGGAGAGCCGGATTCGGTGGCGAAGGATCCGACGCGCCCGCCCTGGCAAGGCCCGAAAGCTGCGATTCTGGAATTCGCGGAGCAGCTGCAGGCAAAGAATGTAGAACTGATGCTGGTTCCCATCCCGGTGAAGCCAATGATCTATGGATTGAACGGCGAGCCGTACGCCGAACCACTCCTGCATCGGGATGCCTTCAAGTTCTACACCGAATTGGAGCAGGCCGGGGTTGCGGTCTTGGATCTGGCGCCGGCGATGGTCGCGTGGGCGAGAGATACCGAGGTATTTTTGAAACAGGATACGCATTGGAACCCGCGGACGATGGAGCGAGGTGCTCGCGCGATTTCCGATGTGATTCGGAGTCGCGAATGGTTTGCGGAGGTGGATTCGCTTCCGAGCCGGTTCAGCTATGAACCGGGCAAAGCAGCGTATGTCGGGGATCTTGTCGAGAAACTGGATTTTCCCGAGGACCGAAATCCCTTCGTGGAGGAGCGGGTCAGTTTAACTCATGTCATTAGCACTGAGAATCGGGAGCCGATCGATATTTATGATCGCGAATCCCCGATTGTGTTGCTGGGAGACAGCTTCACGAACATCTTTTCGGCGGAATCGATGCAGTGGGGGACGAACGCCGGGTTTGCCCAGCATCTTTCGCGTCATCTGGGGCTGAGCCTGGACACGATTGCGCAGAACGGCCAGGCTTCGACCGGTGTCCGCCAAACTCTGGCCAGTCGCCCGGAGGCATTGGAGGGCAAGAAACTGGTGGTGTGGGCGATTGCGGCACGGGATTTATTTCTCAGTGAGACGGTGGCTCGGGAGACAAATGTGGAGTGGCTGCCGGTAACATTTAATGACGCTCCAAAGCCGAAGCCATATTCAGAAGGAGCGTTGGTGCTCAAAGGCGAAGTGATCGCGCGAGCCGTGGTGCAGGATCCGAAAACCGTTTCCTATCCGGATTCGTTGTACGAAGTGAAGTATCGCGTGGTGGAGGTGGTTCAGGGAGAGTTTGTGGAGAGCGAAGTGCTCGTCGTTCACTGGGGTTTTCAAAATCGCGAACTCTTGCCAAGTTCGAAATATCAGATTGGCGAAGTGCGGGAGCTGGTGCTCGTTCCGTTTGATGAGAAGCCGGACCTTCAATCCATCAATCGATCCGGATTGGATGATTTTCTGTTGATTCCCTACTGGGCGGAGGAGGAGTGACTATGTGAGTCCGCCATCCTACCGGTCGCTGACGCGAAGTGCTTGTTCTCTGGCTTGTTGTACGTGAGTTAAGACCCACGTCTATGATGAACCGTCGCTCTGCGACGCTATTCAAACGGAGGTTGATTCAATGCTTCAATGCCTTGGCTTCAGCGAGGCTCACGCTGCGCGAATCGTTAACTCTGCTTCTGGGCTGCCCGTTTTCGGGCGACGGCGCGTTTGGCCAACTCATCGGCGATGACGCCGGCGAGGATTACGATGCCGATGACGGCGAATTCGGCGCGTTGGAACCCGGCGAAGACGAGATTCATCATGTTTCGAAGAACACGGAGGAGGGCAGTTCCGATGATGACGCCGATGATGGTGCCGCTACCACCTCGCAGGCTACAGCCGCCCAACACGGCTGCAGCGATGGCGTAGAGTTCGTAAAAGTTTCCGTGATCAACCGGTTGGGCCTGATTCAGGTCGAGCACAAAGAGTAGCCCGGCCAATCCGGCGAGGCCGGAGCAGATGACGTAGGCCAGCGTGATCATCTTGTCTGTGTCGATCCCGCTGAAGCGCGCGGCTTCTTCGTTATTGCCGAGCGCAAGAAGGTAACGACCGTAGATGGTGCGATTGAGGAAAATTCCGACAGAGACGGCAACGATGATGAGGATGATGCAGGGGACGGGAAGCCCAAACCCGGGGAAGAGGGGGATCTCACCGGTCGCGAGCCAGCGCAGTCCTTTGTAGTCCGTGCCGAAACCCGCAGTCTGGTCGCCGGTAAACGCACGGGTGATCCCTCGATAGATGAGCAGGCCGCAGAGGGTAACGATGAACGGCTGAAGCTTGAGCTTGGTGATGAGCAGTCCATGAGCCAGACCGATCAAGAGAGGGATGGTGAAGGCCACGATCAAGGTTAGCCAAACCGGCCAGCCCTGATCGACGATGAGCCAGGGGATGCCGACACCGACGAGACAGACGACCGAGCCCAGCGAGAGGTCGATACCGCCAGTGATGATAACGAGGGCGACGCCGATTCCGAGGATTCCGAAAAGCGACGTCCGGCGGATGAGGTTCTCCTGGTTGTAACCGGACATGAAAGAGGGATTCATGATCCAGGTGGCGAGATACACGACGAAGAGCAGCGCAAAGATCCCGAGGACGCGTTTCAGGCTCTCGTTTTTACCCAGTTTGTCTTTGAGAGAGTTGAGGATGATGGTGAAATCCATGGTGATAAAATGGTTAGGCAGCTTGGGGCACGGAGCCGGTGGCAAGTTGCATGATCGCTTCCTCGTTCAGATCTTCGCGGCTGAGTTCGCCGGTAATCCTGCCTTCATGCATGACGAGCGCGCGATCACTCATGCCGATAATTTCTTCCATTTCACTGGAGACAAAGAGGATGGCAACGCCGGTCCCGGCAAGGTCCTCCATCAGGCTGTAGATCTCCTGCTTGGCTCCGATGTCGATTCCGCGGGTTGGCTCGTCGAGGAGTAGGATTCCGGGTTTCATGGCGAGCCATTTGCCGAGGACGACTTTCTGTTGATTTCCGCCAGACAGATAGCGAACCACCTGAGTCTCGCCCGGCGTTTTGACCCGCATTTGGCGAATCATCGTTTCGCTGATCTCGCTTTCGCTGGCTTCATTGAGGAAGAGGTTGCGGACGCTTTCCCGTTTTAAGCTGGCAAGGCTGAGATTCTCACGAACCGACATTTCGAGGACGAGGCCTTGTTGCTTGCGATCTTCCGGGACAAGGGCCATTCCGGCCTTGATCGCGTCGATCGGCGACTGGAGGTCAACCGGCTTTCCCGAAACCAGGATTTCGCCTCCAACCGGTGGCGTCACGCCAAAAAGGGTGTGCAACATTTCGGTGCGGCCCGCTCCAACGAGGCCCGCCATCCCAACGACTTCGCCTGCTTTGATGGCAAAGTTCAGCTCGTGTTTTGGATGGACCGGTGTTCGCAGATTGCGAATTTCCAGCGCCGTCTCTTTGGGCGGATGAATGGTTCGCTGATAGAATTGAGAGATCTCGCGACCGACCATGAGTCGAACCATTTCATCGTGCGTGATACCTTCCCGCTCCAGCTCGCCGGCGTTTTCTCCATCCCGCAAAACCGTGACCCGATCGGCCAACTCCTTCACCTCGCCAAGCCGGTGGCTGATGTAAATGACGCTGACGCCGCGGCTGCGCAGATCTTTGATGACCGTGAAGAGAGTTTCCGTTTCCTTTTGGGAAAGGCTGGAGGTTGGCTCATCCATGATAAGGACGCGGGCGTCGGTCGAGAGCGCTTTGGCAATTTCCACGAGCTGCTGTCGGCCAATGGTCAGGCTCTCGACCAAATCAAATGGATTGGCTTCCAGCCCAACCATGGCAAGGAACTTGGCGGCTTCCCGCTGAATCGTGGCGTCGTCGATGAGGCCGCGCTGCTGCGGTTCGCGACCGAGGAAAATGTTGGCGCCGATGCTTAGGTTGGTTGCGAGGTTCAGCTCCTGATGGATCAGCGCGATGCCGTGATCGAGTGCCGATTGGACGGAGTCGATCTCTGATACCTGCCCATCGATGAGAATTTCGCCTTCGTCACAAGGTTGGACCCCGGCCAGGATCTTCATCAGCGTGCTCTTGCCCGCTCCATTTTCTCCCAGAACAGCCAAAACCTCACCTTTTTCCAATCGAAGCGAGACGTCATGAAGCGCACGAACACCGGGGAAACGTTTGCCCATGTTGTGGACTTCGAGCAAGGGGTTGGCCATAGGTTTCGCGATGGTAGTGCTACGATCGCGGGACGGCAAGCTTGAACCTGAAAGGGAAACCGTTCACTCCACCGGCTCAATCTTGACGCAGCAATACTTGTAGGATGGCTGGTGCGAGTGAGGGTCGAGAGATCCGATGGTGAGTCGATTGGTTTCCGGATAATGGAAGGGAACGAAAACCTGGCCGCGTTGAAGCGATGAGGTGGTGAACACGTGGGCCTCCATTTCGCCACGGCGTGATTGGATACGGACTCGATCCCCCTCCCAGATGTTGAGCTCCTTCGCATCGTCGCGATTCATCTCGACGTAAACCTGATCGGGATAAAATCGCCGCAGAATGGAGGATTTTTTGGTGCGGGTCTGGGTTTGCCATTGGGTGGCGTTGCCCCTTCCCGTCAGCAGGATATGAGGATATTCCTCGTCCGGCGACTCAGGCGGCTCCTGCACGTCGTCCACGACGAAGTGGGCGCGCCCATCTTCCGTGAAGTATTTACCGTCGTCGAAGAGCCGCCGTTGCACCTTGAGATGGGCAGGCGAATCCGGGCAGGGCCACTGGACTCCACCGGCCTTCTCGATTTCCTCATAGCCGCGGATTCCGGAAAAGTCGCAAGGTTGATCGCGAGTCAATTCCTGCAAGAGCGCAAAAGAGTCTTCCGGCGTTTTCCATTTGGAAAGCCAGTCGCCGGAGCCCCAAGTCGCGGCGAGAAGTCGCAGAATTGAAAAGTCGGACAGGGCTTGGCCCGGAGCGTGGCTGACTTTTTTGATTACCCCGATGCGTCGTTCGGAACTGATCATGGTCCCGTCCTTTTCCCCCCAACCTGCAGCCGGAAGAATAAGGTCCGCCATTCGCGCGGTTTCAGTATCCAGATACATGTCCTGGACTACGAGAAATTCCAGTTTGGAGAACAGCTCGCGCAGGCGAAGCTGATTGGCCCAGGAGTGGCCTCCGTTGTTTCCAACAATCCACAAGGCGCGAATGTCTCCGGATTCGATGCCTTCAAGAATCTGGGCGTAGTTCCAACCGGGTTCGTCTGGCACTTGATAGGCTTCGATGCCCAGCACGTCGGCGACTTTTTCGCGGTGTTCAGGGTTGGTGAAGTCATGGCCGCCCAAGAGTGTCGAAGTATTGCTGAAGAGACGCGACCCCATCGCATTGGCCTGACCGCTGATCGAATTGGGCCCCGTTCCGCGGCGTCCGATGTTGCCTGTCACCAAGGCGAGATTGATGATGGCCTGGGAAGTGCGGGTTGCCTCGTAGCTTTGGTTTACACCCATGGTCCACCACAGCGAAACGCGTTTGCCCGTTCCAATGGACCTGGCGAGATCTTCCAATTCGGGGATGGTCAGGCCGGTTGCCTTGGAAACCGTGTCGGGCGTAAAGTTCTCAACATGTTGGACAAAGTCCGTAAACCCATTGGTTCTTAGCTCGATAAATCCATGATCGACCCAGTCATTTTTGATGAGGATGTGGGCAATCCCATAGAGCAATGTGAGGTCGGACTTGGGTTGCAGAGCAAGGTGTTGGGTCGCCTGCGTTGCGGTTTCGGTCCGTCTCGGATCGATTACGATGATTCTGGGCGAGTGCGGATTGTTCTGAACCCGCTGCCATAAGATGGGATGAGTCAGACACAGGTTCGAGCCGATCAGAACGATGACGTCGGACTTCTCCAAATCTGAAAGGGTGTAGGGAGGTGCATCGAACCCAAAGGACTCTTTGTAGGCGACCGCCGAACTCGCCATGCACTGGCGCGTGTTTCCGTCGCCGTGAACCATTCCCATTTCGAACTTCGCGAACGCGCCTAACAAGGCCATCTCTTCAGAACAGATTTGGCCACTGCCAAGAAACGCAATCGATTCCGGACCAAACCGATGCTGAACTTCCCGCATCCGGTCGCAGAAAACACCAGCGCCGATTTTCCAGTCTACCGGTTTCAATTCCTCGGAACGGTTGAGGCGGTAGTAAGGTGTGGTGGCACGGTCAGGGGCGATGAGTGGTGCGAGCGCTTCCCAGCCTTTGGGGCAGGCCATCCCACGATTGACAGGATAATCGATGTCAGGAGACAGGCTTACGGCCTGACCCTCAAATAGATCGACATAAAGTGAGCAACCGGTTGAACAGAAACCACAGACGGTGGTGGTGGAGTCGTCCGGCGCTTGCGAAGTCTTGTGTTGTCCAAGACCGAACAGGCCAGGCTCGCGGACGAGTTGTTCTGTTAGAGGACCGTTTAGCGCTCGAAATTGCGGAGAGATATTTGGCAGTGAATTCATCATCTGCCCACAAACAACTGGTCCGATTTGAGAGAAGCTGCCCAGCAAAGTGAAAAGTCCGCTACCACTTCCAAACATCCCATCTGCGTCTGCTGTGGATCGGAATATTCAAAGATGCCAGATTCTGGTGTCATGCCTAGGGCAGACATAGCCTGAATCATGCCAATCTCGGTAATTATTAAGATCAACACTCATTCTAATCACTCATGAATTGAATGAATTACTTTAAATCGCTCATAATGAATAACTTATGAATTTTAA
>JBCDHN010000122.1:0-7402 GCA_038749915.1 Verrucomicrobiota bacterium
CCTAGAAAATCCCATAAAAACTGTGATAATAAATTTTAGTGAAATTTATTATATTTCTGATAACTTCCCGGACCGAGCAATTCGATTCAACTCTCTCCTTCTCTTCCTCTTCGTGAAAATCCATAACCTGCTTACGATCAGTCTTTTCGTTTGTTTGTGGGTTGCTGCTCCTCTTCAAAGCGCGGAGCGCCCCGAAAATCAGCCCCGAATCCTTTTTTCCAATCTCAGCTCCGTCGACGGCTTGGCCCACGGAGAGATCCAGCAAATTCTCCAGGATCGGCGCGGTCAGGTCTGGTTCGTCCACGAGAAAGGGCTGGCGAGATTCGATGGATTTGAACTGCGGGTTCTCGCCGGCCCCAATGCGATGTATTCCGGGGGATGGCGCCATCCGGTTTCAGCGTTGGAACAGGATCGAGGCGGCCTTTACTGGATCGGGACCGAAGGTGGCGGCTTAATCCGTTTTCATCCGGAAACCAAAATGCTGACCGAGTTTCGGCATGATCCCGAGCGTCTCGAATCGCTCAGCCACGATTCGGTGACCGCCATTCATCGTGACTCAGGCGGCACGGTCTGGATTGGAACGGAAACCGGTTTGAACTGGCTGGATTCCAAGACGGGCGAAATTCAGCGGGTTTTCGACCATCGCCTCGACAAAAGGTCAATCACCCAAATTTTGGAAACGGATGGCGAGCTCTGGATCGCGACTCGCGGCAGCGGGCTGTTCTGGCTCTCGGGCGGCAGCGAGTGGGTGCGCGTCTGGAGCGAACGGATCGAGATTACGGCTTTGGAAGCCGACGAGGACGCCATTTGGGTCGGTACGCTGGGGAGCGGGGTGATCCGTTTTGATCGCCAGGCGCATGTTACGGAACGATTTTCCAAGGAGTCAGGACTCTCGGGCCACGACGTCCTGTCTCTGGAGCGCGATGAGAACAACGGCCTTTGGATTGGCACTCCCAACGGCCTTTGCCATTTCAATATCAAGACGAAGGATTGGAGTTGCTATCAGCATCATCGCTATGATCGCAACAGTCTTGCCCGGGGCGAAGTTCAGGCCATTTTGAAAGATGCCCGAAACGTTCTGTGGGTTGGCACGAATCGGGGTCTGGTCAGTCGGCACCTCTTAGGGCAACGCTGGTTTCCGCACTTTCGGAACAATCCGGAAAATCCGACTTCGCTCAGTGAAAATGCGGTCTACGGGATGGCCGGGAGCGAGGATGGCCGGATCTGGATTGGAACCGAAAACGGCGTCAACCGCTTCGATCCCGAGACCGGTAGCTTCGAACACTTTTTCGAACGATCCGGAAGATCGGGCTCCCTGCCGGAACTTTATGTGTGCGCGGTAATGGAAGATCGAAAAGGCAGAGTCTGGCTCGGCACCCGTAATCAGGGGCTGGTCCGATTTGAAGATCCGGAAGCAGCGCTTCATCGCTTTCAGGATCAGTCCAAGTTCATCAGCAATCCAGGTCAGGCTGTCTCTGCGCTTCTGGAAGACCGCGAAGGACGAATCTGGATTGCGTTCTCCGGGATTGGACTGGTTTCGTACGATGAAGGCAGCGAAAGTTTTCAAACCATGGGTTCGGAATTTTCCGGGCCACGCTTCATCAATCACCTTCACGAGGATTGGCGGGGAAGAATTTGGATCGCAGCCAGTGACGGAGGTCTCTGGCAGTTTCTCCCTTCGAAGACCGAGTTTGTTCACTACACGAAGCTTCCAGGAGTCGAGGAAAGCCTGCCTTCCGACAACGCATTTGCGATTGCCAGCAGTGAGAGCACCCAGGATTTGTGGATTGGCACTCAGCACAGCGGATTCTCCAGATTCAACCTCGAAAGCGGGGAGTTTGAGCACTTTCCCCAACGCAGCAGTGGAGATGCCACGTTTTGGAATGTGCAGGGCCTGGTGGTTGGAGCAGACGAATCACTCTGGATCTCCAGTGACAGCGGCCTGTCCCGCTTTGATCCGGCTTCCGGCGCCCTTCGTCATTTTTCCGAGCGAGATGGACTTCAGGCGGCAAAGTTTCATCCCAACACACTTCTTCGAACCAAAGACGGCGGAATCCTCGCTGGAGGAAGCAACGGCCTGAATCTCATTACAACCGATCAACTTCCTGAAAAGCACGGTCCGGCTTGGCCGTTGTTGACGGATCTTCGGCTGAACGGAGAGACCGTTGCTCCGGCCGCAGATGGACTCCTGAAGAAGCCTCTCCCCATGATGATGGGCGAAGATCTCCGGCTCCCATTTGACAGCAACCTTCGCTTCGCCTTCCGGTTCGGCACGCTGGATTACTCCCAGCTCGACCACAGCCAGTTTCGATTTCGGATGACCGGACTTGAGGACGATTGGACGTTGTCCGGCGAAGATCGAACGGCCTCCTATCCCGCAATTCCGCCGGGAAGCTACAAACTCGAGGTAGAAATGTCCCCCGATGGCGAGCATTGGACCGGGCTCAATCATCCGCTCAAGGTCGTGGTCGTCCGTCCCTGGTTTCAGCGAGCCTGGGCCATCGCCCTCTGGATCTTTCTTGGTATCGGATCGATTGTCGGCGGGGTATTGACCTTTCACCGCGTTCAAATCGCTCGGGAGCGGAATCGGCGGGAGCATCTGGAGAATGAACGGAATCGGGCAAAAGCCGCGCTCGCCCGCCAAGTTCAGTACTCCATGTTGCTGGAGCGAACGAACACTGAGTTTCGTCGGAATCTGGATAGCACTCAGGTTTTTGAAACGGCGCTGAGCCGGCTGGGCGAACACTTCAAAACCAATCGCTGCATCGTCGCATCGCTCTCTGAAAAAGAAGATCAGAGCCTGGAAATCATGGCGGAATTTGTCGAGCCCGGCTACGCCAGTCAGCGCAACACGCCCTTGCCCGCCACCAACCATCCATTGATTCGCGCCATTCTAAACTCGGAACACCCCGTCGCGATTGACAACACGGACCCGGATCAGCCAAAGCTTAACCTCGATGCTCGCTCGATCCTCGCCATCCGCACGGCTCATCAGAAAAAAGCGAATGGAGTGATCTTGCTACAGCAGTGTGATGGAGCCCGCTTCTGGCACGATGAGGAAATCGAGCTCCTGGAATCCATCGCTGATCAGTTGGGAATCGCCGTTGCCCAATTTCTCCTCTCCCAGAAGGAAGCCCGCCAAGCTCAGGAACTGGAGGACGCTCGAATTGAAGCCGAAGCGGCAAACCAGGCCAAGAGCGACTTCCTCGCGAAGATGACCCATGAACTGCGAACCCCGCTCAACGCGATCATCGGTTTCTCTGAAGTCATGAGCCGGGATGGAAATCTCAGTCAGGGACAAAGCGAGCACCTCGGAATCATCAACAGCAGCGGCGAACATCTGCTCGGAGTCATCAACGATGTTCTTGAGGTCTCCAAAATTGAAGCTGGTAAGGCGGAATTGATGTTGGAGCGAGTCGATCTGGAAAGCCTGCTCAAATCGGTCTTTGGAATGTTGTCGGTCCAGTCGGCCAAAAAGAACATCAAACTCAACTTTGCCGCGACTTCGACACTCCCGAAATGGGTGGAGGCCGACAAGGGCAAGATTCGCCAAATTCTCATCAACCTCCTCAACAACGCGATCAAGTTTACCAAAGAAGGCGGCGTCATGCTCCGCGTTGGAGCGAACTACCAGCAACCGACCGGCCAAGACGACTCGCGTTATCCGCTGATTCTTGAGATCGAGGTGCAGGATACCGGAATGGGAATCAGTGAAGACGAACTGCCCAAGTTGTTCAAAAAGTTCGTCCAGACCTCGAGTGGAAAGTCATCTTACCAGGGCACGGGGCTGGGACTGACGATCGTGAAGGGCTTTACCGAGCTGATGGGAGGAAACGTCTCGGTTGCGAGCAAGTATGGACAGGGCACCACGTTTTCAATCGCCATTCCAATGTTCCAGTTGGTCGAAGCTCGCCCAGCCAACCAACCGCAAGCCTCGAGCGATTTGATCATCGAAGGACTCGAGGTCGGTCATCCTCCGGTTCGGATTCTGGTCGCCGACGATCAACCCGTCAATCGGCTGCTCATGCGCAAGCTTCTGCTCGCGGCGGGATTTGAGATCGAAGAAGCGGTGGACGGAGAAGAGGCCGTTGCAAAATGGCGAGAGTGGCAGCCACACATGATTTTCATGGATGAGGAAATGCCCAACCTGCGTGGCACCGAAGCGACCCGAATCATTGCAGGCGAATCGGGTGGGGAGATGCCTCCCATTGTCTCGTTAACCGCCTTCGCATTGGAAGATCAGCGGATCGCAGCTTTGGAAGCGGGATGCATCGATTTCCTGACGAAACCGTTTAAACGCGAGGAGATGTTCGGCTTGATCGAGAAGCATCTGCCGGTCCAATACCGCTATCGCGAGCCGGCAGCGCAAGCGGCCTAGACTAGGAACGGTTTCGCCCCCAGGCTCCGGTTATCGCGAGGGTTAGACCGGGGCTCTGGATGTTGACGAAAAGCGTTTCGTGATTCGGCGAAAAACAAGCCCCGGCGAATTCGGCATTGTTCAGTGCGTTCGCCGCCAAGGTGTAAAACTCGCCTTCGGGAGTCACCCCACGCAACAGGTTCGATTCCTTCCTCGCGTCTTCACACACAATGAGATCTCCCCAGGGGGCGATGGTGAGATTGTCACCGTTTTGGAGCAAGCTGTGATCGTTGGGTTCGAGGTATAGTTCGACTTCTGAGGTCTTTGGGAAATAGCGCCAAATCTGACCACTCTGATTCTCGCCGCCCGTCGTGCAAACCCAGTAAATCGCTTCGTGCCCATACCACATGCCTTCTCCCCGCGCGAAAATCGACCCTCCTTTTGTCTGTCCCTGAACGCGAAGATCGTCATTGGGTGAGTCGGGTTCTTCCACATCTCTCCATCGTGCTCTCATCTTCCTGCCAACCGGAACCCCCATCGTGGTATCTTGACCGGCAAAGTCTTCGATCATCAAGGCCTGAAGCTTCCCGTGCTCCAGAGTTTCGGGATAGTCGGGAACGAAGCGATAGATTAAGCCGTCCGGCAAATCCTCGGTCAGATAAACGATCGAGGTTTCCGGATCTACGGCGATCGCTTCATGACGAAAACGCCCCAAGGCTGAGCGGAGCGCCGGTTTCTGCAGTTTGGGAGTCAATGATGGCCAGACCTCAAAGCAATAGCCATGCTTCTGGCCCCGGGTCGTGACCATATCCCTGGACTCTGGTTCTTCGCAGGAGATCCAGCTTCCCCACGGAGTCAACCCACCCGCACAGTTGCGGTCGGTGCCAAAAAGACTCTGAAACTGGCCATCCAACCGTTGTCGATGGCAGTCATAGACAATTGTCGATGTCCCTCCAAAAAAGGGAGATTCGCCTTCCATCCCCCCATCATAGCAAAGCTCGGGATCGAATCCCTGAGGTAGCTTGGACAAATCTTCAAACAAACCACCCTCTTTGCGCATGTTGAGCGCCAGCTCATGATTGCGGATAATCACCGTCTGACCCGTGGGAGCGTCAAACGCAGCCATCCCGTCCGGCTTGCCCGAAACCTTCCAACCATCATCCATCAAATCTCCCGTCCGAGAGATGACTTGGTACTGAAACCCCTGGGGCAAATCCAGAATGCCGTCGGGGTCGGGAATCAAGGGTCCATAATTCGAACGATAGTGCTCCCGCTCCTCCACGACTGAGCCGGGGAGGCGCTGCAGACCGGAAAATCCGACAGTCACGGCGGTTGCGGCTCTCAAAAACTGGCGGCGGGTCTTCATCCTTTCAATCTGGACCCGCATTCCAGATTTTAAACGGGATTCTTGCTCTCTGAAGAACTTGTCACACCACTACCTCCAATGCTCCTGGCAAAATTTCCGCCGTTTGTGGAGTCTCCGTCAAGACATCGCCATCGACCTGGATCGGAAGGACGGGATCCGTCTCAATCCTCACCTTCGTTGCCTGCCACCGTCCCACCAGATGAGACGCATCGATCACGGGCGCGTCTCCTCCTTTGGGTTCGTCGCCCATCATCATCCGAATCAGCGAAAAAATTCCCTCCACATCAGCTTGGCGAATCAGGATGAGGTCGAGCTTGCCATCATCAATCTCGATTCCCGGCGATAACGACAGGCTTCCGACGCCAAACGCTCCCGTGTTCGCGATCACACAGGCAACGGCCTCGGCAAAGACCTCGCTCTTGTCGTCGATCGTAATGCGATATTTGGCGGCACTCACTTCCTGAAGCGCTTTCGCCGCCGCAAAAGCGTAGGCCCACTTCCCGAATTGATTCTTCAATTCGCGACTCGCATCCTGAAGAACATCCGTCTCAAACCCGCACCCGGCTCGAAGGAGAAACGGATGCTTCCCCAAGTGGCCGACATCCAGCCTCCGCGTCGACAACGTGTCGCCCGTGATTCTCTGAAGCGATTTGGTCAGTTCTTTCGGTAAATCCAGTTCTTTCGCAACGAGATTCCCCGTTCCTCCCTGAAGAATGAGGAGTGGAACGCTGGAGTCAAGCAGCCCTTCCGAGACATCCATCACCGTGCCGTCTCCCCCATAACAGGCAACCAAATCGGCCCCCTGCTCCACCGCTTTTCGAACCGCGACAGCCCCGTCACCGAAGTCATGGGTCACCGAGACGTCAAAACGGATTCCAGCCGGACGGAGGATATCGTTCAGCGTCTGGATCAGTGGAACCCGCTTGCCTGAGGCCGGATTCACAATTACATGAATGGAGTTGGGCTTTGCCCTCTTCTGCAATTCCTGTAGCATTTTCGTTACATGTTTCCCATTTTAAGGCAGTAGCACCTTAGTATCATGCCGCCGTTTCTTAAAGCCGCAGCAATGCCAAAAATTTTGATAGTTGATGATGAGCCCGATGTCAGGGAGTTGGTCGAGTTTAATCTAAGCAAGGAAGGTTGGGACGTCATTGAAGCCGAAAACGGCCTTGAAGGAATGAAGAAGGCCAAACTGGAGTCGCCCGATCTGATCATCCTCGACCTGAATATGCCGGAAATGGACGGCATGACCATGTTTAAGAGCCTGCGGGACAGCAAAAAGACCCATGACATTCCCGTGCTGATGCTGACGGCGAAGAAAGAACTGGGAGACAAGCTCGAGGGACTTGCCGAGGGCGCCGACGACTACGTTTCCAAGCCTTTCAGCACCAAAGAGCTCGTTTTGCGCGTGCGCAACCTGGCCAAACGATCCCAGAAACCGAAAAATCCCGGAGAACTAACCTCCGGACCGTTCCGCCTCGACCGCAACAACCTCAAGTTTTACTTGTCCGACGACCCGATTGATCTGACCGCTACCGAGTTCAAGCTGCTCCTCATTCTGATCGAGAACATCGGGGAAGATCAGGATCGCGGGGAATTGCTCAGCCGTATCTGGGGCTATGACGAACGAATCCAAACCCGGACGGTGGACACTCACGTCAAACGCCTTCGTGAGACGC
>JBCDHN010000123.1:0-7364 GCA_038749915.1 Verrucomicrobiota bacterium
GATGATCTCTGCTTCATCCGCACCCTCCATACCGAGCAATTCAATCACGCGCCCGCTCAACTCTTCATGTTGACCGGATTTAATCGATTTGGGCGTCCCAGCATTGGTTCCTGGGCGAGCTACGGAATCGGGAGCGAAAATGAAAACCTGCCCAGCTTCGTGGTTCTGGTGACCGGTCAGGTGTTGGGAGCAGGAAACTCTGCGTGGGGAAGCGGGTTTTTGCCGACCGTGCATCAGGGAATCGAATTTCGTAGTCAGGGGGATCCTGTTTTATTTCTCAGCAACCCGAAGGGAATGAGCGATGCCGAGCGCAAGAGCACGGTGGATTCGATCAACTTTCTCAACAAACTGGCGCTGGATGATATCGGTGATCCGGAGATCGCGACGCGGATCAGCCAGTACGAGATGGCCTATCGGATGCAGAGTAGCGTGCCCGAATTGATGGACATACAGTCTGAACCGAAGGCGATTCACGAGATGTATGGCACCCAGCCGGGCAAAACGAGTTTTGCAAACAATTGTCTCCTGGCGCGTCGCATGGTCGAGCGCGGGGTGCGGTTCGTGCAGTTGTTTGATCAGGGGTGGGATCATCATGGCAACGTGTTTGGTGCGCTTCCGAAGAAAGCGGCCCAGGTCGATCAGCCGATTGCTGCGTTGATCAAGGATTTGAAGAACCGCGGTTTGCTTGATGAAACGTTGATCGTCTGGAGTGCAGAGTTTGGTCGTACGCCGATGGCGCAGGGCTCAAGCAGCGACGGGAGTTCAAAAACCAAAGCGGGCCGGGATCACCACAAGGAAGCGTTTACCGTCTGGATGGCCGGAGGCGGAACCAAAGGTGGGCATGTGTATGGGCAAACCGATGAGTTGGGATACCAGCCTGCGGAGAATCCGGTCCACGTTCACGATTTCAA
Source organism: Verrucomicrobiota bacterium (assembly GCA_038749915.1). Classification (GTDB taxonomy): domain Bacteria; phylum Verrucomicrobiota; class Verrucomicrobiia; order Verrucomicrobiales; family DEV007; genus JBCDHN01. The sequence goes on from JBCDHN010000123.1 coordinate 912, forward strand.
CGCGACGATTCTCCATTTGCTCGGCATGGATCATGAGCGCCTCACGTTCCGTTATCAGGGCCGGAATTTCCGACTCACGGACGTCCATGGGCATGTGCTCAAAGACTTGATTGCGTGATTGTTGGCGGTGACATTGAGTTGCCTTGCCATTCGAGAAACCAACTCTCCAACAACTCTCGGAAACGCTCGAGGGAGATCTCTTTGTTGATGAAACCATGCGGACGCTCTACGCGACCGACGCCTCCGCGTATCAGGAAATGCCGTTGGCAGTGGCGATTCCCAAATCTGAGGCAGACCTTGAGAAACTGATCGGATTCGCCCGCACCAATCAAATCGGACTCATCCCGCGGACTGCTGGAACTTCGCTGGCCGGGCAGGTGGTAGGGAAGGGGATCGTGGTGGACGTCTCGCGGCACTTTACAAAGATTCTCGAAATCAACGCGGAGAAAGGTTGGGTCAGGGTGCAGCCGGGCGTGATCCGCAACGAGCTGAACCGGGCCCTTGCTCCCCATGGATTGCTTTTCGGCCCGGAAACATCCACAGCGGATCGCGCCATGATCGGCGGGATGTTGGGGAACAATTCCTGCGGCTCAAACTCGATTGTCTACGGCAGCACCCGCGATCACACCCTCGAGGTGACCGGATACATGAGTGATGGGACCAAGACTTCGTTTCGCGCCCTGTCTCCAGTTGAGTTTGAGGCAAAGTGCGAGGGGGCGGGGTTGGAGGCAAAAGTCTATCGACAGGCACAAGTCTTGTTTTCCGATCCCGGGAATCGGACGGAAATCGAGCGAGAGTTTCCGAAGCCGGAAATCAAGCGGCGAAACACAGGATACGCGATCGATCTGCTCGCGGAGTATTGGAAGGAGGATGACGACAGCGAGCGGAAGTTCGACTTTTGCAAGTTGATAGCCGGTTCCGAAGGTACGCTCTTTTTTGCCACCGAGATCAAGCTGCATTGCAACCCATTGCCACCTCCAGTTTCCGGACTGCTGTGTGGACACTTTGAATCGATCGATGACGCGCTCAAGGCGACAGTGATTGCGGTGGATCATCGCCCGTATGCGTGTGAGTTGATCGACGACATCATCTTGAGTTGTGCAGCCAACAACATCGAACAACGCAAGAACATGGACTTCGTGGAAGGGAAGCCACCGGCAATTCTGGTGGTGGATATGCGCGGGGATTCCGAGGCTGAGGTTCGCCAGTTAACCGATGCGGTGGAAGATGAATGGCGGGCTGCAGGTTTCGGCTACGCTTATCCGGTTCTGTTTGGCGAAGAAACGGCGAAAGTCTGGGAGCTTCGCAAAGCAGGGCTTGGAGTGATGAATAACATGCCGGGTGACGCGAAACCTGCACCGGTGATTGAGGATACGGCAGTCACTGTGCGTGACTTGCCCAAATACATTGCGGAATTCAGCAGCCACTTGGAGGAAACTTATGGTTTGGAGTGTGTCCACTATGCCCATGCCGGTAGCGGCGAGATTCATCTGCGCCCGATTCTGAATCTGAAGACCAAGGAAGGAAACGCGCTCTTTCGAGAGGTGGCACAGGATATCGCGGTGTTGGTGAAAAAGTATCGGGGTTCCCTGAGTGGTGAGCACGGTGATGGAAGGCTGCGTGGCGAGTTTCTTCGTCAGATGATTGGCGACCAGAATTACGGGTTGGTCGAGGAGATCAAACACACCTGGGATCCGCTCAATATCTTTAACCCGAACAAGATTATCGACACGCCATCGATGAACTCCAGTTTGCGTTATGAGCCGGGTGCAGAATCGCGCGAGCTTTCGACCGTCATGGACTTCAGCGGAACAGGCGGAATTCTTCGAGCGGCGGAACTTTGCAATGGTTCCGGAGATTGTCGAAAGACCCAGCTCGCGGGTGGCACGATGTGTCCGAGCTACATGGCAACACGCAATGAAAAGGATACGACCCGGGCTCGTGCCAACATCTTGCGCAATGTCCTGACGCAAAGCACAGAGACCAATCCATTCGATAGCGAAGAAATCTATGACGTGATGGACCTCTGCCTTTCCTGCAAAGCATGTAAAGCGGAGTGCCCGTCCAACGTGGATGTTGGGAAAATGAAAGCCGAGTTCCTTCAGGGATACTACGATGCGAACGGTGTGCCGCTTCGTGCGAAGTTGATCTCGGATTTTGCGCGCCAAGCCAAGTTGGCGAGTCTTGCTCCCTGGGCTTACAACGCGCTGATTTCCAATCCGGTCACTGGCCGGGCGATTCGAACTTTTGCCGGGTTTGCCGCGGAGCGAAGCCTGCCGCTCATGAGCAACCCGACTCTCGAAGCCTGGTTGGAGGGGAGGCCGGAGAACAGCTCGGATCGGGTCGTCTATTTGTTCAATGACGAATTCACGAATTTCCTGGATGCCGAGATTGGGATCAAGGCTGTGCAGCTGTTGGAACTGTTAGGGTATCAGGTCAAGGTTCCGGACCATCAGGAAAGTGGCAGAGCGGCGCTATCCAAGGGCCTGCTTCGGAAGGCTCGTGATCTGGCGACGGCCAACGTCAATGCGTTGACTGATCTGGTTTCGAAGGAAACTCCGTTGTTGGGAATCGAGCCCTCGGCTCTCCTCTCGTTTCGCGATGAATACCCTGACCTCGTTCCCAAAGAGATGCAGGATCGAGCTACCCAACTGGGGGAAAATTGTCTCTTGGTTGATGAGTTCATTGCCCGTGAAATGGATGCCGGTCGAATTCTGCCTGACCAGTTCACCAGTGCAGCTAAGAAAATCAAATTGCATGGGCATTGTCATCAAAAGGCGTTGGCTTCGCTCACACCGACGGTGAAAATGATGGAGGCCCCAGCGAATTACAGCGTGCAGCTTATTCCATCCGGATGTTGCGGAATGGCCGGATCCTTTGGCTATGAAGCTGAACACTTTGACGTGTCGATGGCGGTCGGGGAGTTGGTGCTCTTTCCGGCGGTTCGCAGAGCCAAGCCTGAAGTGTTAATTGCGGCCCCGGGAACCAGTTGCCGTCATCAGATCAAGGACGGAACCGGACGGTCAGCCTATCACCCGGTTGAAATTCTGTGGGAGGCGTTGATGGAGAGCTAGTGGCCTTCCGATTTCATGGCATCTGCCGTTGGACATTCGCGCTTTCCTGCGCCAAGTGCCGACGATGACTGAATCAGACGCAAAATACAAAGAACTACCGAGCGGGCTGAAGTATCGCGAGATCACCGCGGGCAAGGGCGATAAGCCGACTGCAAAGAGTGTGGTGACGGTGCACTACGAGGGCACGTTCGAGGATGGCGAAGTCTTCGACAGTTCCCATCAACGCGGAGAGCCGGCGACGTTCCCACTCGGTGGAGTAATCGCGGGATGGACCGAAGGCGTCCAGTTGATGAGTCCGGGGGCGGTGTTTCAGTTCATCATTCCCCATGATCTGGCCTACGGCGAAGATGGGATGGGCGATGTCATTCCTCCCTATGAGACGCTCCACTTCGAAATCGAACTTCTGAACTTCAAGTAATTCGCGTTATGTTAGCTGTTGTTGTAATGATTGATGCGGTTCCGGGAAAGGAAGAGGATTTGATTGCCGCTTTGGAACACAATGCTGCCGGATCACGAACGGAGCCAACCTGCATCAAGTGGGAGTGGTCGCGGCACATCTCGGATCCTGGTAAATTCGCCATCTATGAGCTGTATACCGATGAAGCTGCGTTTGCTGCTCACAAAGCAAGCGAACACTTTGCCGAGTGGAAGGAGATGAGCGAAACCGCGATTGCCTCGAAAGTCGCGGGCCAGTATGAAGTTCTTGGCGAGGATTCGCGTTAGTCGCTTATTTGAAGCGCTGAAACAATCCGTTGATGGCGATGTTAGGGGAGTTGATTCCTGCTTCTCGGATTTCCGCGCGTTTCGGTTCCGGGAACGTGCCGATCATCAAGTGATGCATCAGCATGAGCGCGTTGGTGGTCGTGTCAGGCTTTTCGGGGATCGGAGTTGTTGGCCGTGGCCCGAGTGAAGCGATCCAATCATGAAGCAGAAGAACGCCTTCGTCATCGATGGTTGAGCATCCCAGCATTGGCATGTGACCAACGCCTTCAGTCGCTGCGCGATAGTAGATGACCGAGTTGTAGGGATCGCCTGGGGCGATGAGCTTCGAAGCATCGAGGCCGAATCCACCTTTGACGGGTTCGATTCCCAGCAAATTGGCTTGGTCGAGTGGAGCCTGTGCATTCATGTGGATCGGCACCGAACCGCCACCTGAAAAGCGGTGACAGTGAGAACAATTGGCATGAAGCCAGGATCGGGCTCGAAGACCGATGGACTCACGCTCGTCGTTAGGTGGAGCCAGGGGCTGCATTTCCGCAGCTTTCAGGAACGCGTCATCAACCATTCCAAGCTGGTGAAATTGTTGCAATTGGTTGTCACGATTGAGCTGACCGGGAAGGAAGGCAAGGGTTCGGGTGAAGTTCCCGGAATGACAACGCGTGCATTCGGCCCGGCTGTGGAAGCGCCACGGTCGCCCGTTGATCATCTCGTTCCCGCCGTCGGGGCCGACAAGTTCGGCGTCCGTTTCCGCTCGGTTCCACGCATAGGAATACCCGTTCCAGAATCCATCAAAATGAAGAATCTGGGTCTCGATCTTGCGTCCTTCAAGTTCAAGGGTCTTCACCAACACCATGTCATGGGGTTTGGTTGTTCGAAACATGGGAATGGTAGAGCGGCGATTGAACTGGGTCTTCAGTCCGGTCTGGCCGGGCATGGCCACCCAGTATCGTGAGGACGCCCCGTCCTGCCACATGGGAGCCTGGATTTGAAACTCATGGACTCCGTCCTCCGGTTGGAGTGACGAGGCGTCTTTGAATATTCCGGTTTGGCTGAGGAGGAAGGGAAATTCGTGAACTTCTTCCTCTTCCGGAGTTGAGACCAGCCGATGCAGGGTTTGGTCTTCCGGCCAATCGAGGAAAACGACTTCTCCATTCCCGGCCTGGCCAAAACTGACGATCTGCTTGCGGGTATCGGCAATCCATTCGTTTCGCTTCACGATGGTGCCATCATCCCAAAGCGCCCAGACTCTGCCGGTCACAAAGTCCCCGTATAAATAGGCACCGTCCAATCCGGGGAGACGGTATGTTTCCGAAACATAGCCGCCTGTTATGGAAGCTCCTTCCGCATGGCTGTAATAATGGGTCGGCGGAGAAATCACGGAGGGACCCATATCCTGGAGCGGCTTGATGGGCTGTGGACCTTCAACGATCGACCAGCCATAGTTCGCACCACGTTTGACTCGATAGAGAAGCTCCCAAAGCTCCCAGCCGACATCGCCAACCCACAAATCATGGGTGCGGGGGTGAAAACACAATTTCCACGGATTTCGGAATCCATACGCCCAGATTTCGGGACGGGTTCCTGGCACGTTGACGAACGGGTTGTCTTGCGGAATCCGATGGTTCAACCCTGGATCGCGCTGATCAACGTCAATCCTGAGCACGGACGAGAGCAAATCCGAAGTGTCTTGACCGGTGTTGAGAGGATCGGGCGGAGAAGGAACTTCGGCGTCACCTGACAGGATGTAGAGCATGCCGTCGGGGCCAAATCCAAGGTGCCCTCCGTTGTGACCACCGCTCAACCAGGTCAGCAAAATCTCTTCGGAATCGGGATCGAGTTTCAACGCTCCCGGTCTGGTCTTGAACCGGGATATTCGGGTTCCGTTCTCCAACTTGATCCCGGTTCGGTAGAAGAGATAAACTTCCTGATTTTCCTCAAAGTTGGGGTGGAACGCCATTCCCAGAATCGACTCAAACTTGGCGAGATCTTCTTTCAAGTCTGCGAACAGGGTTGGTTGGGGTGTTCTCGCCGACAGGTCCCCGGGAAGAATCCAGATCTTTCCCCTTTGCTCGACCACGAACATCAAATCGCGACTCGGAAGCCGGGCGATGTCGAGCGCACGCTGGAAGCGAATGCTCGGCCAAACCGGCTCCGATGAGTAGGGAAGTGGTGGTTCCGGCGATCCTTTGACCTTGGATGTGGTCCATGCGATGCGCTCTTCTGCTTCGGCGATCGGAGAAACCGAGACCAGAAGAGCAAGGGCTGCAAATCGCACAAAGATCATCGTTCAGTTTGGCGAAGATTCGGGGACTTGGCAAGTCATGGCCGTACCGTGATTTGTCGCCTTCGGAAAACGGTCTATGGTCGGAAATGACCCCGCCTTTTCACCGAATTCAGCAGTTTGCTGTCATGCTCACTTCCTTGGCCTGGCTGTGTAGTCTGGCAAAGGGGGAATCCGATGAAAAACTGGTCATGGCGCATTATATGCCCTGGTATGCTTCAAAGTCGGTCAGCGGAGCATGGGGCTGGCATTGGACAATGAATCACTTTGATCCGGATGAAGTTCGCTGGGATGGACGCCGAAAAGTCGCTTCACAGGATTATCCATTGATCGGGCTCTACGATTCGGCTGACGACGACGCGCTCGAGTGCCAGGTCC
>JBCDHN010000124.1:0-7364 GCA_038749915.1 Verrucomicrobiota bacterium
GACCACCTTAGGAATCATGGATTCTTACTTTCGAAAAAAGTCTGGAGACTTTCGCCTGCCTACGATGTTAATCCTAACCCGCTCGGTTTAGGTCTGTCATTAAACATCAACGAAGACGAAAACAGCCTCGATCTCGAGCTGGCGAAAGAAATTGCGGAATTCTGCAGAATAAAGCCTGCCAAGGCCAAAGACATAATCGCAGAAGTTAGACAGGCAGTGTCAAATTGGATGAACGTGGCCAGTGATATGGGTCTATCGCGTGTTGAAAGAGATTCCATGTCTCCTGCATTCGAGCAGTTCGAAGTTCACAGCCCTCCTTCCTCGGAAGTCCAAGAATTGAAATATTGGATCTCTGGTTTGGGAAAACGACACAATTCCTCCTGTCGCCATTTCAAACCTGAGTCTGATCGAGGCCACCTAGGCACAGCTTTGGAAGGTAGCCCTTGTGGACTGTGCGGTGGTTAGGGGCGCCACCGTCTCTCAGACCAGCAAATCCTTGAGCAAGGTCGCCTTTTCCACACCGGTCAATCGCTGATCAAAGCCCTGGAACTTGAACGTCAGCTTTTGGTGATCGATGCCGAGTTGATGAAGGATGGTGGCGTGGAGATCTCTCACCTCGGTGGAGTTTTCGGCGACTTCATTACCAAGTTCGTTGGTGCTTCCGTAAGTGATTCCTCCCTTGATGCCGCCGCCGGCCATCCAGACGGTGAACGCATCTGTTTGATGGTCGCGACCACACTTCTCCGGCGCTTCACTGCCTTGCAACATCGGTGTGCGCCCGAACTCGGCACCCCAAACTACGAGAGTCTGATCGAGAAGACCACGTTGCTTCAAGTCGTTGATCAGGGCAGCGATGGGCTGATCCACCTCTTTGCAATTCGCTGCCAGCCGAGTTTTCTGACCACTGTGAGTATCCCAGCTTCCGTGGAACAATTCGACGAAGCGAACGCCGCGCTCCACTAGCCGTCTTGCCTGAAGGCACTGCCCAGCGAACTCGCCCTTTCCGTACATCGTCAGGGTTTCTTCGCTTTCGTTGGAGAAATCTATCAGATCGGGAACGGAAGACTGCATCCGAAACGCCATTTCGTACTGCTCGATCCGGGTCTGAATCTCGGGATCACCGACGAGGTTGTAGTTGTCTTGATTCAACGCTTCAATCGCATCCAACGTACGGCGACGCTTCGCTGAGGTGACGCCTTTCGGGTTGTTCAAAAACAGAACCGGATCCCCTTCTCCCCGCAGCCGGACGCCTTGGTGCACGCTGGGAAGAAAACCGGATTTCCAGAGGTTGGCACCGGCTCCGGGCGTGGCGCCTCTCATGAAGACGACGTAGGCGGGAAGATTGTCTGATTCACTACCCAATCCATAAGTCGTCCAAGATCCAATCGAAGGATTTCCCTGCCGGTTAAGCCCGGTATGGAAAAAGAGTTGAGCCGGAGCGTGGTTGAACTCCGTGGTGTGCATCGACTTGATGATGCAAAGATCGTCCGCGACGGAGCTGAGGTGGGGAAGGAGACTGGAGAGCTCATTTCCACCTTTCCCATGTTTGGTGAACTGATAGGGGGATCCTAGCAATTTGGGATGACCGCGGAGGAAAGAGAAACGCTTGCCCTCAAAGAGCTCTTTCGGTGCCAGCTGGCGATCATACTTCCGTAGCGTCGGCTTATCGTCGAACAGGTCCAGATGGGACGGTGCCCCGGTCATGTGGAAGAAAATGACGCTCTTCGCCTTGGGGGCGATCCGTCGGTAATCATCAAACGATGGAGATGCTGACGCAGAATCTCGCAAGAGCGATCCAAGCGCGAGAGCACCAACGCCAGCGCCTCCGCGAGCGAGAAATTTGCGTCGGGCGAGAAGATCGGGAAGAGAAGTTGTCATGATAAAGAGCGGGGTTGGTGACTAACTGCGGTTGATCGTTTCGTGGAGGTTGAAGAGGATGGTGGCGATTTCCAGATAGGCCTCCGATTCGGAGTCCGGGCCGAGGTAAACCTTTTCGAACGCGGCATGGAGCAAGCTCCGTTCGGAATCGCGTGGAGACCGCGCCAAGACACTCCGGAATGCCCAATCCAAGCGTTCATCGAGCGATTCTCCGCCTTCGGTGATGATCCGTTGACCAAAGGCTCGAGTCATTTCGACATAGGCGGGATCGTTGAGAAGAGTGAGGGATTGCAGCGGCGTGTTGGAAACGTCGCGCTTCACGACACAAGCTCCGCGATCGGGCGCGTCGAAATTGGCGAAGCTGGGATAGTGATTGTTCCTGCGCCAGATGGTGTAGACGCCCCGGCGATAGGCATCCTCGCCCTTGGAATTGATGTAGTAGGTTTCCGAATTTCCGGCCGTCTTCCGCCAGACACCTTCCGGCTGAAATGGGCGGGAGTGAACCCCGTGCATGCGCCGGGAAAGCAGACCGCTGATGGCAAGAGCCTGATCGCGGATCGTTTCCGCATTCAACCGATGACCGGGATGACGCCAAAGGAGCTGGTTCTTCGGATCGGCCTTTGCCCCGACCAGATCAATGGAGATGGATTGACGATAAGTCGCGGAGAGCAGAATCCTTTTGAGCGATTTCTTGAGTGACCAGCCATCCTCCTCCTGGAACGTCACTGCCAACCAATCGAGCAGCTCCGGATGCGTCGGCATTTCGCCTTGGGTACCAAAGTCTTCCGGAGTCGTGACCAGTCCCTGACCGAAGACCTCGATCCAAAGTCGATTCACGAATGCGCGGGAGACAAGAGGATTAGCCGGATCGACGAGCCACTTCGCCAGCCCCAATCGATTGCGCGGATAATCCTCAGGGAAGGGGTGAAGCGAAGCCGGAGTCGCTGGGCCAACCTGTTCGCCCTTGCTCAAGAAGTCGCCCCGCTTGGCAATGAAGGTGGGCCGCATGGTTTCCAACTCTTCCATCACCCGCACTTCCTTGGCGCGCTGCGCCTTGAGTCGATTGGCAGTAATGTCGAGTTCGGCAGCCTTGCGATTATACGCCGCTTTTCCTTTCGCAACGTGTTTCAGGACCAGCTTCACTTGAGCCATTGTCATCGCTTTGTCGCTATCGATAGCCTGCAACGCTTTCTTATCCACCCCATCGCGACCGTTCTTGCGCTTTGCCAGGGTCAACTCCGCAGCCTTGCGAACGTTTGATTCCAGCTGGGCGAACGAGTCCCGGTAGTCGGCCGCAACCACCTTCTCGAACTCGAGATCGGTCTCCCGTTTGCTTACCTTCACGGTTGGACCAATGTGAACCAGCCCTGACATTCCCATTTTGTCGCCCTGTTGCTTCGACTCCATGGGTGTGTTGTTGAAGAAGGCGAAGAGTTCGTAATACTCCTTAGCCGTGATCGGATCATACTTGTGATTGTGACACTGGGCACAGCCGACCGTCAGCCCCATCCAGATCGTTCCCGTGGTAGCGGTTCGATCGGCCGTTACTTTGTAGCGATCTTCACGAGGATCCGTCCCCGCCTCCAAATTGGTGGGACTGTTGCGATGAAAGGCGGTGGCCACGAGCTGGGATTCGGTTGCGTTCGGCAACAAGTCTCCGGCAAGTTGCTCAATCGTGAATTGGTCAAACGGCATGTCCGCATTCAACGCGTCAATGACCCAATCGCGGTAGGGCCACATGTTACGGGGTGAGTCGCGTTGGTAGCCTTCGGAATCAGCGTAGCGAGCCATGTCCAGCCACTGCGTTGCCCATTTTTCACCAAAGGCAGGCGATGCCAGCAATTCATCGATGATTCTCTCATAGTGAGCCGGCGAAGGATCGGCGAGGAAACGATCAATCTGTTCGTGGCTCGGAGGTAAGCCGGTGATATCGAGATGCGCCCGGCGAAGCAGCCGTGAGGGATCCGTCTCGGGATTAAAGGAGAGCTCGGCTTCCGCCAGCTTCCTTGCGACAAAGTGGTCGATCTCGTTGTGCTCCCGGTCAGACAACAACGGCTTTCCTATCTCGGGGAGATCGGGACGTGTCGGAGGGACAAACGACCAATGCACCGGCGGACGCCAGCCGTCATCCGGCCAAACGGCGCCTGCTTCGATCCAATCGTGGAGAATTTCGATCTCGGTGCTGGTGAGAGGATCGCCTTTCGGAGGCATGCGCTTCTCCGGATCGGTCTCTTCGACGACATGCAGCAAAACCGACTTTTCCGGTTCGCCCGGAACAAAAAGCGGTTCGCCAGCATCAGTCGGCAACATGGCGTAGTGATAACGGTCCAGCCCGATTCCACCTTTCAGGGTATCACTGTCGTGACAATCGAGGCAGTTTGCGTCCAGAATCGGAAACACATCGCGCTCGAAATCGACCGCAGCCAAGCTCAAGGGGAACGCCAAGAGCATCGCAGCAACCAAGGAAAAACGGGGGTAGAGATTCATGATCGTCCGGAAAATATCGCGAATCTGCACTTCGTCGACCTACGAAAATACGGGTGTCGCCCTTGTTTTTGAAAGTGGTAAGGTGGGAACGGTGAAATCCAAGACTCTTCAAATGGTCCTGATCCTGGCGCTCTCGGCGTCCACGCCGACTTGGGGTGCAGAAAGCGTCGTGGAGTTGGAAACACACGCGTCGAGTCTGCGGGAGGAATTAAGTCGCTTGCCCAAACCACTCGCCGGACCCGCTCGTGGAACCCTCGGTTACGCGTCGGATCTCGTGAGAAACAAAAATAGCCCGCTGCCCAAATGGGTCGGAGTGGACTTGGGCAGCATTCAGGAAATCGATGCCATTGCCCTTGTTCCCGGCTGGATGATCGGAGCGGACGGCTCCCAACAAACCCACGGCTTTCCGAGGGAGTTTTTCGTCGAGATTTCAGATACCGAAGACTTTGCCGAATCCACCGTCCTCTATCGTTCAGGACCGAATTATCCGGATCCGGGACGTCATCCGTTCTGGCTGGACTTTCCTCCCGTTGAGACACGATTTGTTCGCGTGGTGGCAGAGAGGTTGAGTGCGAGTTTCCTGGGTTTCTCCGAGGTCTTCGTTTTTTCCGGTCAACGGAACGTGGCTCTCGGTGCCTTTGTGATTGCCCGGGACACGCTTACGGAGAACGAAAACTGGCAAAACGCCTACCTCACGGACGGCTACACGCCGCTCGGTGTGCCTGTTTTAGAGTTTCAACGGCAGCGGAATGCCTTCCGGTCCACTGCTTTTGCCGACAATCGAACTCCCAGCTGGCTTGAGATTGAATGGGAAGAAGCGACAACGATTCATGCGGTTTGCCTCGTCCCCACCTTTTTGATCCCAAATCTCATGGCGATAGGACGCTGGGGACAAGGCTTTCCGGCGGCATTTCGCATCGAAGTTTCATCCGATCCCGAAGCTCTCGAGTGGGTGACCGTTTTTGAGTATGCCGCAGACGAAGCGCGACACTTTCCTAATCCGCGAAATGTCGCCTGGACCCATGCCTTCCCAGAGGTCCAAGCTTCTCGTCTCCGAATCACGGCCACCCGTCATGCCTTCGATCCCGTCTCCAAAGCATTCTATTTCTCCCTCGCCGAGGTTCAGGTCTTTGACGAATTTGGTCAGAACGTGGCCCGGGAAGCCCGCGTCAAGACTTCCCATCCTCCCACGGAACGGGATGCCTGGTCCGCAAAATCCTGGGCCTCAGAGTCGGTCGTCGATGGATTTGCCGGAGTTGGGGAGATGGCACCGCTTCGGGACTGGCTTCGAGACCTCAACCGCCGCCGGGAGATCCTTGCGGAGCTCGAAGCCACGGAAAGCGCCCTTCTGGTAGCAGAAACCAAGGCCGAGGAACGGCGGAAAAGCCTTGCCGTGAGTGCAGCTGTGTTTGGCTTGCTCGCCATTGCCGGGTATGTCCTGCGATTTCGCCAAACCCGTTTACGGGAAGCCAACATCCTGCGAGAGCGAATCGCCAATGATCTCCACGACGAAATCGGCAGCACCCTTGGCTCCATCGCACTCAATGCCGATGTACTCTCCCGGAATTCTGAGGATGATGCCGTGCAAAGTCGCCTTTCTCAAGTCGCTGAAATGGCGCGGGAAGCTTCGCAGACCATGCGCGATCTCGTCTGGGTCGTCGATCATCGCACAGACAACAGCGTCAACCTTCTGCAACGCCTTCGCGAAACCGCAGCGGAGATGCTTGGTGAAATTCCGCACCGGTTTGAGGTGCCCGATCCATTTCCCCATCTCAAACTCAGCCCCGAACAAAAGCGCCACCTCCTGCTCTTTCTCAAGGAAGCGCTCCACAACGCCCTGCGCCACGCCGATGCCAGCGAAATCCGGATCCGGATGAGCCCGATTGGAGGCCAATGGAATCTCGCGATCGAAGACAATGGCTCTGGATTCGAATTCAAGGAAGAAGATACCGAACAACTGGATCGGCTTCGTTCAAGGGCTCGTCGTCTCAATAGCAAGCTCCACGTCGAGACCAGTCCCGGTGAAGGCACCTGCATTGAACTGATACCGCAAACCATTGCCCCGGCCTGAACCCATGTCCGAATCATCCCCCACTCGAGTTTGGATTGTTGAAGACAATCGCGCCTTTCGCGAAGCGGTGAAGTTTGCCCTCGAATCTGAGACCTGCCTAACCTGCGAAAAAGCCTTTCACTCCGCCGAACCGGCGATCGAAGCCCTTGCATCTGATCCGACGGCTCCCGACGTCATTCTTCTCGATCTCGACCTGCCCGGCATCTCCGGCCTCGACGCCATTCCACAGCTGAAGCAGCAGGCCACGAATACTCACGTCCTCGTTCTGACCCAGTTCGACGATCGGCCCAAGGTTTTCCAAGCGATCGGAGCCGGCGCCTCCGGGTATCTTCTCAAAAGCGCTCCGGTCGACGAAATCAGCCGAGGTATCGCCGAAGTCATGGAAGGCGGTGCCCCGCTCAATGCGCGGATCGCCAAAATGATGCTCTCCACGTTTTCCCAACTCCCGCCAGACGATGGTGAGGCCGAACTCACCCCGCGAGAGCTCGAAGTTCTCAGCCATCTCGCCGAAGGCTTCGCCAAAAAACAAATCGCCGACGAGCTCGAGATCAGCTATCACACCGTCGACATGCACGTGCGGGCGATCTACCAGAAGCTTCAGGTTCACAACCTGTCCGGAGCAGTGGCCAAGGCGATTCGGCGCGGGTTGATTTAGAAGCGCCTGTTGCTACCCTTTTGCTTCTGATCATGGCTGAACCTTCGAACATGGAAGCGGGCATCCAACCGCTCGATGAGCTTCTGACGAAGTTTGAGCTGAGCCCTCACGACCTCGTGGCTGCTTCGACCGAGCAGATCACCCACAAAATGGTGACCAAGGGACGTAAAGGCCGAAAGTTGACTGCGAATTTGCAGGGCAAGATCACGCGGGCTCTCAACGCCGCCGCCAACCAGCAGTTTCGCGCCGCCGATCTTTTCAACTATGTCGGTC
>JBCDHN010000125.1:0-7351 GCA_038749915.1 Verrucomicrobiota bacterium
CAACGCGGAGATCTTGATTTCCTAACTGAAGATCTGCCTTTGGATGTCGTGAACAAAATCCGTGCTTATCTTTTCCACAGAGGAGAAACCCTGTCTTTAATCGACATTGGACCTGTTCTTCGCTCAGTGGCGGCCCCAGAGAATAAGGCACGAGCTTACAGAGCACTGGTTAGGACAGCTGCAATCGTTGGAGAACTTGAAATTTGTGAGGACGACGAACTGGAGAGCATCGTTAGCTACTGGTCTGCAGAGGGCCTGAATCCCAACATATCTGAGTTTCTTGACGAATCTGTTAACCGCTCACGTCGCACAACCTACGATCTAATTCATCTTTTGCCTCCTTTCCCGAAGCAATACTTAAACACATATCCCAGCCTTTCGGATGCAAACAACTTCAGGACCGCCGACTGTTGGTGGACAGCGATAAATTTTTTCGAGATCGATCCATCGCCTCGACTACTCGACCCGCTCCCGGTAAACTATTTTCTACAGCGCAATTTTGAACGTGTGGAACCGCCATACAAATATGGTGATCTCATCCTTCTTTACTCGACCGAAGGCCAAGATGGGGAAACCTTGGTCCATGCTTACAACCATGTCTTTGATGACGTTGTATTTTCAAAAAACGGTAGAGGAATGGTGCAGCCCTGGGTCTTGATTCGCGAATCAGACGTTCTCTCACTCTATTCTCACACCGAAACTGAGAGACGGGTATATCGGAAACTTGCTCCACAAGCACGCATTGTGGTCAACCCATCATGACGATGGGCAGATTCATGTTGCTACTGATTGCTGCGATCCTCCTCGAAGCACCTCAGTCTTGGGCCGAGAAAGGTATGTGGGGAGAACTCAAGATGGAGAGCATCTTTCTGAGACCTCCTGATCCGCTGCTGGAGGTCGTCCAAGTCCCGTCCGAACAAACGGAGTGGAAGTTTTTCGACCTTTCGACCCAACAGGTTGTTGAGGTTTTTGAACGCGCAAATCTGACCCCGCAGCAACTCAACCTCCTTGTCGACGTGACACGCTGGCACATCGAGGGAAATCGCATTCGAATCTTTCCTCAAGCGGACGTGGTGACCAGCCTCAGTCCCATCTCAAGATCAACGATCTACCGGGTGCTGGCGAAATGGTCCGAAAACACTCACCACCAACATCCTGTCATTCTCGGAGCTGAAGACCCCAACGTCTGGTTCAGCGGAACGAAGATCGATCCGAATCTTGTCCGCAATCTGAGTTATCGCCGCGGTGACACCGCCTTGTTTTCCGACGTCCCCAAGCTTCTCCAATCGTTGAATCATGCGGATGAGCAGTTGCGGCTGATGAAAACGCTACTTCGAAGCCGTTCGCTCATGGCCCATGTGCTTTTTGACCCCGAAAGCGATTTTGAAAGTTTTCTCAATTACTGGAGCGTTGGGGGGACCCAAACTCACGCCGTCCCCCTCCTCAAATCGCTTCAAAGAGCGCAAATTCCTCGATCCATCGACGTTTCTCACTTCCTTCCAGAACTCCCGCGAAAGCAGCTCAACACGTATCCGTCGATCAGCGACGGGTTGGCTGGCCGCTATCCCGACGGTATGTGGACCGCGATCAACTTCTTCAAACACGATCCGATCGACATCTACAGCGACCAGCGCGAAGCTGACGCCTATGTTCGTGAGCACTTCCAACCGATTCAAGCTCCCTACCGATTTGGCGATCTCATCTTTTTGGTGCATCAGACCCGGCGTGACGTAATCCACTCTTGTATTTTTGTGGCTGGTAACGTCGTCTTCACCAAAAACAACGCCGGGATTCTTTATCCCTGGGTTCTCTCGAAACTGGATGATGTGAAGCTTTTTCACCAACGTGAAGAGCCGCTGTTCGTTTCCGCATGGCGTCGCAAAGAAGTCGTTCAGGCAATGGCGGCTGCTCCTTGATCTGGAGAGAGTTCGCGCTGAGCGTCCGGCATGACCGACTGGGAGAAACACTATGTCGATGGCATGACGCCATGGGAAAAGGGAGGAGCTGCTCCGGCGCTGGTTCAGGCGCTTGAGAAATCCCCCCTCACCGGCCGAATTCTCGTCCCTGGGTGCGGTTTGGGTCACGATGTTCGGGCCATTGCAGCCGCTTCACCTGATGCCAAGATTGTCGGACTCGATGTCGCGCCTTCCGCTCTGGAACAGGCCGAGACATTTCCCAAAGCCGGCAAGGAATCCTATTTTCTGGGCGACCTTTTCAATCTGCCGTCCGAGATGATCGGTTCCTTTGATTGGGTTTGGGAACACACCTGCTTCTGTGCGATCGATCCCTCGATGCGGGACGATTATGTGGTCGCTGTGGGAGATTCACTCTCTGAGAAAGGGCAACTCTTTGGCGTGTTCTTTCTCAATCCGTATGACGAGGAGCACCGCGAGGAAGACCATCGGCCTCCGTTTGGCACGACGGTTGACGAGTTGGAACGGCGCTTTGCGCCAACGTTTGAGATTTTGCGATCCTGGGAGCCCGACGTTGCGTATCCCGGTCGCGAAGGACTCGAATGGATGATGTCCATGCGAAAAATCCCCAAATAACCTGATTTTGGCTGAACGCCGTCGGCTTTTGAACCTCTCATTATCTTGAAATGTGGTCCCGCTTCCGCCCTCTCGCTTTTTGCCTGATCCTTTCCCTTCCGGGATGGTCACTGGCTGCGTCGCCGGAAGACCTCGCTTTTTTCGAGAAGTCGATTCGCCCGATTCTGGACCAGAATTGCTACTCCTGCCATGGCACGCGGAAGCAATCGGTTGGTCTACGCATGGATTCCAGGGCAGCGATCTTGCGGGGAAGCGACTATCGCAAAGTCATCAAACCCGGTGACCCGGCCGGCAGCATCCTGATTCAGGCGATGAAACACATCGGCAAAGGCATCAAGCCGATGCCGGAAGACGAGCCCCCGCTTTCCGACCAGGTCATTGCCGATTTCGAGAAATGGGTTCGGCTCGATCTGCCTTGGCCAGAGGAGGAAACGCCTTCCTCGCCCGACAAAAAAGCCCAATTGGCGGAGTCTCATTGGGCCTTCAAGCCCATCCAAGTTCCCGAGATACCGGAGAATCTGGAACAACATCCGATCGACTTCCTCCTCGACCAGAAGCGCGCGACTTTCGTGATCGAGCCCGAAGAACCCCTCAAGCAGTCTGCATTCGCCCGTTTCCTTGATCGCGTCCTCGGCAAAGAAGCGGTGCAGGAGACCCTCCAAACTTCTCCTGTCGCTGATTCAACCACGATCGTGAAGCGGCTTCACTTCGGACTGACCGGATTGCCGCCCACAGCCGATGAAATCACTCGCTTTGCCGAAAATCCCGATGTGCTGGCAAAGATCGACGAACTCCTGCAACGCTCCCAATATGGCGAACACTGGGCACGACACTGGTTGGACGTTGCCCGATACGCGGACACGATGGGCTACATTGCAGGCGGGAAAGACAACCGCTATCCTTATTCCTACACCTACCGCGACTGGGTCACGCAGGCACTGAACCAAGACCTGCCCTATCACGAATTTGTCCGGCTTCAGATTGCAGCTGATGTCAACCGTCCCGCCAATCACCCTGATCTGGCAGCACTTGGCTTCCTCACCCTCGGTCGAAACGCCAGCATTCTTGACGTCACCGACGACCAAATTGATGTCGTGACCCGTGGCTTGCTCGGCCTGACGGTTTCCTGCGCTCGTTGCCACGATCACAAGTTCGATCCCATCCCGACCCGCGACTACTACGCCCTTCACGGAGTTTTCCGCAACAGCACCAAGCCGACTGAGCTGCCGGTGATCGGCTATCCGGACGATAAAGAAGCGGTTGCCGACTACAATAAGACGAAGGCTCAAATCGAAGCGGACGCACTCGCCTTCAAACGCGAAATCTACACGGTCATTCACTCTGCCGAAAACGTGGCCGGCCATCTGAAGTTCGCGATGAAGTTCCGCGATTCTCCCGATCCGGTTTTTGACCGCGAGATACAGGGTGCCGGTTATCGCAAAAATCTGGGCCGCAAGTGGCGCGACTTTCTTCGCCGCAGTCGAAAGAACCCGAATATGGCACCTTTTGAAGCCCTTTGGGCCGCTCCACCTGCCGCCTATTCTCAGATTCTCGCCAACGCTTCCGGCAACATGGCTCCTCCTGCCAAACTGGCTTGGAATTGGCATCTCGACCATCCTTCAAAAAACCGGGACGAACTGGCTAACGCCCAAGCTCGCTTCCTGCTTCACTATTTCAAACAGCCGGGAAGCGCACCCGCAGCAAATCAGCTTCAGAGTCTGGCAAACGCTTCCCCGCTCGGCATACCGGTGGAAAACACCCACACCATCTTTACCCAGATCGACCGCGGTAAACTGGAAAAGATCAACAAGAAGCTCGTGAAGCTGGATATCGAGTCGCCGGGAGCGCCGATTCGGGCAATGGCCGTCCAAGAGGTCGAAAAGCCAAGAGACTATCCGATCCTGATTCGGGGCCAGGGTTCCCGGCGAGGCGATATCGCTGAACGCGCCTTTCTCAAGATCCTGGGTAACGATCCATTGCAGGAGGGAAGTGGAAGAAAGCAACTCGCCGAGTCCATTGTCGATCCTGACAATCCGCTAACTGCGCGGGTCTTTGTCAACCGGGTTTGGGGTTGGCATTTTGGGCAACCGTTGGTGGATACGCCCAGTGATTTCGGGGTCCAAACAGAGATGCCGCTTCACCACGAGCTCTTGGACTACCTCGCAAACTGGTTCCTGAACGAGGGCGGGCAATCCCTCAAGAATCTGCATCGTCACCTTCTCACAACCGAAGCGTTTCAGCTCTCCTCTTCGCCAGCCTCGGACCACGATCCGGAGAATCTCTACTTCACGCGGGTCAACCGTAAACGCCTCAGCTTTGAGAAGATGCGCGATTCGATCCTGCTCGCCTCGAATTCTCTCGAGCTCGAAGTTGGAGGCCGTCCCGTCAAGTGGAACGATCCCGGTGCTGACGAACGGCGATCGATCTACGGTTTCATCGACCGCTATCGCCTCGATCCCATGCTGGCGACCTTCGATTTCCCGAATCCTGACCTCCACAGCCCGCAGCGCTACGAGACATCGGTTCCCCAACAAACCTTGTTCCTCCTCAATAGCCCGTTCGTGCTTCGTCATGCCGAGAAGCTTGAAACGCAGGCTAACGCGGTCGCTCAACCTGATCTGGCGGGAGTGGAGACTCCGGCACGGTCACTCAAGGATCGCATCGATTTTGTTTATCAGCAGGTCTTGAAACGGCCGCCAAGCGGAGAAGAGCAGACTCTGGCCCTTGAATTCCTGCAAAGTGGCGTGGTCGAGCCCGACAATCCGAAACCGGGTGACTGGGAATATCGAATCGGTCCGGCATCGCTCGATGAATCCGGAAACCTGGTGTTCTCGGAAAGTAAGCCGTTTCCCTACTTTAGCGAAAAAGGGAAGGCGTGGAGATTCGGAGAGGAATATCCGCATCCGGTCGGAAGGTTTGCGAATCTTCATCCACAGGGCGGTCATACGCCAGCCACAGATCAGGCGGTTCTGCTCCGCCTCAATGCAACCCGAAAAGGCGACTTCACCCTAACCGGCAAGCTTTCCGTTCCCGGCCCAAGTAGTGACGGAGTCCTGCTATTCATCCGCAAGAATGAAGCGGAAACCATCGCCAAACTGCACGTCTCTGCTCACGGGATTCTACCGATCTCCGTTCCCTCACTCAGCTTGCAGCCTGGGGACAAACTGGATTTCCTGGTCCACGCAAACGGATCCACCAACAGCGATTCGTTTCGTTGGGCGCTGAGCCTGCGCGAGGTTTCGCCCCAGAAATCCGGCCCTACCCGATTCGCCGCTCGGGCGAGAAACGATTTCAACTATGTTCGTGATATTCTAGCCGGCACCAACGGGCCGGGGTCCTGGACCTACTGGATGGCGAATCTGGAGATTCCTGAAACCGGTGGAGCGACGTTGGCTAATTTGGCGCCGATTCGGCAATTGGATGAAGAGTCGCTCAAGCTAACGCCCCTGCGCCAATTTCCAGTTCCAAACCGTGATCTCGGCTACCTGAGCCTTTATCCAACGGGTGGCCACCCCGGTCAGGACTCGAAAGTGGTGATCCGAAGATGGCGCGCAAACGCCACCGGAAAATACCGTGTTAGCGGTGAGGTGTTTCGCCCGAGCCAGAAGGGGGACGGCATCCGAGCCATGATCCTCAAGAACGGAACGGAGATTCTCAAGGACATCACCCTGACCGATCCTCAAAAGCATGCCACACCACTCCCGTTGATGGAGTTGAAAGCGGGCACGACTCTGGAATTTCTCGTGTCGGCCAACGGCACTGCAGACCATGATGGCTTTCAATGGACAAAGAAGATCGAGCGCGTCAATGACGAGGGAAAAGTCAATTACACCTCGGTCTCTGATCGCGAGTTTGAGCTCTTCGCCAAGATCAAACGCGGTGAGCTCGTGCCCGGGCGATGGAGCTACCTCCATGCCAAAGTCGCCAATCTGAAGAGTCAAAATCTCGCTCTGAAGCAGGTCGCAACCCTCCCGCAGCGTGACAGTACCGGCGCCCTTCGCCTCAAATTGACACCGAATTCCGATCAACCCGAGGCGATTCATCTTCACCTTTCCGGGGAAGGAGGTCACCCCGGCCTTGCCGACCATGTCGCAGTGCGACGCTGGACTGCCGACCGCCAGGGGACCGTCTCGATCAGTGGCGATTACCGCATGCTCCGAGAGGGCGGTGATGGTGTTTCGTTTGTGGTTCGACACTCTCGTCACGGCATCATTCTACGCGACCGGGTCGCCGGAGGTGCCGTCTCACCAAAGTCCGTGAGTCTGGATTTCGTTGATGTCCGCGAAGGCGACACGATCGACTTTCTCGTCCTTCCGGAGGAGACACCCAACTTCGATCGTTATGCCTGGAGTCCAACCATCGTCTGGGAATCCGCAGCCAAGCCCAGTGGCCAATTGATTGCGGACTACGCCCGCGATTTCCTGGGTCAACACGGCGTTCCCATCAGTCACCAGCCCGACCAATATCCCCTCGCCGCCCTTGCTCAAACCTTGATGATCTCGAATGAATTCATGTTCATCGACTAACCTTTGTTCCAACGAATCAAAGCCCAATGCACGCTCCTGACCCCGAACACCTTTTTCTTACTCGACGCGAACTGCTCAGTCGCGTTGGGATGGGTTTCGGCGCACTGGCGCTTGGCGGTCTCTCCGAGAGTCAAGCGGCGCAAAATCCGATGGAGATCAAGCCGCCGCAATCGTTCGGCCGAGCCAAGCGAGTGGTTCACTTCTTCATGAATGGCGGGCCTTCGCATGTCGATACCTTTGACCCCAAACCCGAATTGGAGAAGTGGCACGGAAAGG
>JBCDHN010000126.1:0-7343 GCA_038749915.1 Verrucomicrobiota bacterium
TCGGCCGGCGCGAGAACGTCCTCCGCCTGGGCTTCCAAATCATAGAAGAACGCCATGCCATCTTCGACGTTCTCCGGCTCTTCGGTGGATGGGCCTTTGGCCGTGTAGACCAAGGTCCCGGGAGGGACAGACACGATCATATTCTTCCCGCTCCTGCCGGTTTTCTGCTGACCTTGTCCGTGTTCGCCCCGGGGTGCCTTCAGGTTCGGTTTGAAGAAAAAGGCTTTCAGATTGTCGGTGTGCTCATCAACCCGCAAAATCACATCGGCGCCTTTACCGCCATCACCACCGTCTGGTCCTCCTTTGGGGACATACTTTTCCCGGCGGAAACTGGCGCATCCGTTTCCTCCATCGCCTGCTTTGGCGAAAATGCGAAGGTGGTCCACAAACATCCCGCAAGTTTCCCGGCTTTCGCCTAAACTGCAAGGCATGTAACCAGCTAAAGAGGCTGCCCGTCTGGGGTGATTATGAAGCTAGCTGCTGCATCCATTCTGTTCTCCAGCGCGGTGGCGTTGGGAGGCGAGGAAATCACGTTCAACCAACATGTGGGGCCGTTGGTATACCAAAAATGCTCTTCCTGTCATCATCCTGGAGCAGCTGGCCCTTTTTCGCTACTGTCCTACAGTGAGGTCAGCAAAAAGGCACGGACGATCCAACGAGCAGTGGAAAGCGAATACATGCCTCCGTGGCATCCGGCCGATGCAGGAGTGGAGTTTGCGCACAATCGAAGTCTCACGAGCGATGAAATTGCCCTGTTTGGTGCATGGCTTGAGAACGGCAAGCCTGAGGGAGCCGGTTCCGCTCCCGTTCCACCCTCCTTTCCCGATGGATGGTCGCTGGGTGAACCGGACTTGGTGGTCTCGATGAAAGAGGCGTATGAAGTGCCGGCGGAAGGGCCTGACATTTATCGCAACTTCGCCTTGGGGCTCGATCTTCCCGAAGACAAATGGGTGACAGCGATTGAATTGCGACCAAGCGCTCGCAGCGTGGTCCATCACTCCTTGTTCTTTCTCGACAGCTCCGGAACTGCGATGGAACAGGACGGGAAAGACGGCCAACCGGGCTTCAAAGGAATGAGTTTTCGGAGAACGGGACGTCTTGGTGGTTACGTTCCCGGTGCCACCACCCAGTTTCTCCCCGAGGGGCTGGCCATGGCTCTTCCAAAAGGTAGCGACCTCGTCTTATCGACTCACTTTCATCCAAGTGGCAAGCCTGAGTTCGAGCAGAGCACGGTTGGGATCTACTTTGCAGACGAACCCCCAAGCCGCTCTCTCGCCAACATTCAAGTCCCTCCTGCCTTCGGGCGCGGGATTGGAATCGATGTTCCAGCCGGAGAGTCCGACTACCGATTGACAGACTCTTTTGTTCTCCCGGTTGATGTGGATGCGTTCAGCGTGGGTGGACACGCTCATTACATCTGCAAGGAAATGATGATGACAGCGATCGCTCCAGACGGGAACGAAATCACACTCCTCCACATCGATGACTGGGATCTCAATTGGCAGGACCGCTATTTCTTCAATGAGCCAATCCTTCTCCCTGCGGGAACCGAGATTCGGACTGAACTGGCCTACGACAATAGTGCTTCCAACCCTGACAACCCCTTTGATCCTCCGCAGCGGATTCGCTGGGGGCATGAGAGCACGGATGAAATGGGCAGCATCACCCTGATGGTGGCTCCCCGCGAAAATGCGGACGAAGCCAAGCTGACGAGGGCTGCCAGAATGAAACAGATTGAAGTGCTTGGGGCCGTTGCCCAGGAGCTGCGGGAAGGCGCGAGGTCGGGAATGTTGGAGCGGATTGGTCAGTTGGACTCCAATAAAAACGGTGTGATTGAAAATGCGGAGATTCCTGAGCGTTTTCGTGCTCGGGTTATCAAAACCTTCGACAAAAACAACGATGGGGATATTGATCGCAAAGAAATGGCAGCCATCCTTGAGGCAATTCGAAAAGGCGCCGTATCAGCAGCTGGAGGGCAGGGATGAGAGGGCGGAGTATCGTGTGGATCGGCAGCCTTCTTCTGTTGAGATGCAGCGGCATTGCCTCCGCTGCTGATCCAGGGACAGCCCGGGATGTCCCCGCGATTGAGCTAAAGGATCTCGAGGGTAAACCCCAGCTCCCGTTGCAGTGTGCAAACGGCGAGGCGTTTTGTGCCGTGATCTTCATTACGACAGACTGCCCCATTGCAAACGCGTTGGTGCCGGAGATGAATCGGCTTGCCTCATTCGTCAACTCTCAGGGAGGAAAGCTGACATTGGTCCATGTAGATTGGGAACTCGGAGAAGAGGCGGCCGAGACGCATGCTCAGGATTTTGCCATCCAAAGCCCGGTCGTGATCGATCGGAATCATGATCTGGTCAGGGCCACCTCTGCTTTGATGACCCCGGAAGTGGTGTTGATGGAGCCCTCCGGTTCGATCCTTTACCAGGGACGAATCAACAACCTGTTTACCGACTATGGTGACCGAAGAAAAGTCGTCACAAAGCATGACTTCAAAAGTGCGATCAAGGAGTTCATGGATGGTCGTCCGGTGAGCGTCCCGAAGGTTGAGGCACTGGGGTGTTTCATCCCGGATCTTCCGGATTAAACTCGCTCAAAGTTCCTTGCATTGATCGCTCTGTCAGTGTGAAGCTGAATCATGAGCAAACCTCTTTTTCACTCGGCAGTTCTTCTCGGTGCGATTTTGATCGTGGCATGCTCAGATGAGAAGCCAGTAGCCGATCAGGCACCTGCGCCTGTGACGGAGTCTCCCGCGCCTGAGACTACGGAAGAACGATCTCTTTTTGCTCCCGTTGATGCCGAGCATCAGAAAAGTATGGAAGAACGCAAGGAGGAGGCCGCGGAGATCGAGCGCCGAATTGAGGCCGCTGCAAAAGTGCAGGAGGCAGAGTTTCTAGCTGAAGTAAAGGCCAAGTTGGTGGAATACAAGGCCCACTATGTTTCTCAGTATGCCGAGCAAATTCAACCGTCTGTTGATCAGTACCAATCCGACCTGACCTCGAAATACCTTGAAAGTCTCAAGCAAAATTATGATGCCGCACAAGCCGGTGGGTTGACCGTCCTTGCTCAGCAAATCGCGGAGGAAGGCAAGCGCGTCAAAGCAGGCGATCCAGTTCCCCGACCGCCTGCGGAAAGCGATTTGGCGAATCCAGGGATGCAAATCCTCTTTGATCTACGCAAGTGGTATCACGATGGGGCGGCAAGTATTGGTCAGTCCCAAAAGTCGAGTGAAGCCGCCCTAACGGAAGCCTATCGCAACACCCTCCAGGAATATCATTCCTACGTTTCCCAAATCTCTCCACCCGAGGCCGGTGAAGCCGTGATGACCGCCCTCAACGGCGTAAGCGGTCAGTGGTGGACAGCCGAGTAGTTTCGGGCGCCGCTAGGCAAAGAGCTTGTGAGCCGCCTGGGCTTTCACCAACTCCCGCGGCTGGTTCAGGTGGTTGTAGACGATCGTTTCAGGATCGATCCCCATGGAGTGGTAGATCGTGGCAAGGACCTCGCAAGGATGGACCGGATCTTCGGCTGGCGCTGAGCCGGTCTTGTCAGACTTTCCGTGCGCGTAACCTCTCTTGATACCCGCCCCGCCAATGATGGAGGTGTAGCAATAAGGCCAGTGATCGCGGCCATCGGCGCTGTTGTTGTTGCCTGACGTCGAAATACCCATCTGTGGACTCCTCCCAAATTCACCGATTGCGACAACCAACGTTTCGTCAAGCATCCCGCGATCATCGAGGTCTTGGAAAAGTCCGGATAGTCCTGCGTCGAGCATCGGACCACTCTGATCCTTCATTCGCTTCGGTAGGCCGGAATGGTGATCCCAACTATGGTTGTTAGAGTTTGCAACTTTAGGCCAGATGACCTCGATGACCTTGGTGCCAGCTTCCGCAAGGCGACGCGCCAACAAACAGCTTTGGCCAAACGTGTTTCGGCCATACATGTCGCGAGTCTTTTCATCCTCCGCCTCAATGTCGAAGGCGTCTCGGGCCCGACCGGAAACAATCAGGTTGAGAGCCTTGTCGTAATACTCGTCCAGGTTGTAGTCAGCAACCGCCTTGTCGATTACGGGCATTTGGGCGGTCAACGCTTCCCGAAGCTTGGCACGGCGCTGAAGTCGTAGTGAAAAGACTTCCGGGCGAAGCTGAAGATCATCCACTTTGATCCGCTCCAACTTGTTCATGTCCATATCGTCGCCTTCCGGGAAGAGATAATAAGGATCATAAGCCTTGCCAAGAAAACCCGCCGTGCCGCCCTTGTTGACAACGCCGGATTCCTGAAGCGGACGCGGCATCACCACAAACGGAAGCATTGGCTCATCCGTCGGCTTCAAGCGAATGATGTTGGAACCGAAATTCGGAAAATCCTTGGGGCTTGGTGGCTCAAGCTGACCGCTGGGACTGACCTTGTCCGTGGTATAGCCCGTCATGATCTGGTAAATCGCCGCCGTGTGGTTGAACAACCCGTTCGGCGTGTAGCTCATGCTCTGAATTGTCGTGAACCGGTCATTCACTTTCGCCAGCTTTGGGAGAATTTCCGTGTACTGAACGCCGTCCACCTTGGTCGGGATCGGCTTGAAAATGGATCTTACGTTATCCGGGGCATCCGGCTTGGGATCCCAAAGGTCCAAGTGACTAGGACCACCCTGAAGGTAGATCATGATCACACTTTTCGCCTTCCCCCAGCCGGAAGAACCAACAAGGCTGGAATTCGCGCTCGCACTCTGAACTGCGAGAATGTTGTTGAGGCTCATGCCGAGCATTCCTGCCCCCCCGACCCGAAGAAAATCTCGACGAGAAGGTTGAAGATGGGAATCACAAAGATCTTTGGCTACGGAACCGGGAATTCGAATCATGACGGTAAGCGGGTTTATGTAGGAAACGGGATTTTGAGCGAAATCTTACACCAATCGTTGAGAGTGGCCCGGTTCCCAGGCCTGAATCCGGGCGAATTCAGTAGTTGGAAACGGAGTCAGGGAAGCACTCGTCTCTTCGGGGGGATATTCACTGATATAGATAAAGTAGAACAAAAGCCCAAGAATTACGAGCGCGAGGAGCAGGTGAAAGATCTGGCTCAAGCTTGGGCGAATGAAGAAGGCGACCAAAACCACCAGCAAAGCAGAACCGCGCAGCGCCAATTCCATCTGGTCGTTTGCCCAAGTTCTCTTAAACAGGAATATCTCCTGGAGAAGGGCAGTGAAAATGAGCGATGCTACGATCAGATAAAAGGCACGAGCCTGGTCGGTGAAATGGTCTTTCATCGAAAACTCTTCCACGTCCCGGAGATCCTTACAGAGGACAGCGGTGGCCCCATAGATGAAAAGCGGCATTAGCAGAAGGCGGCCATAGCTGAGAAAGGTGAAGTCCTTTTCCAAATTCGGATCCCCTTTGAGTTCCCAGGCGGACCACCAGTAAAAAATCTGGTAGGTGAAAAGGGCCAACATGTAGATCAAGAACGTGGGGTGCCAGTTCACCACATCACGATTGATGATGATTTGACCCGAAAAGGATACCAATCTTCCGATCGAAAGACCAACGACAACGCCGATCAAAACGATGAGAAAATCGAGCCTCGTTGGTTGGAGAAGAACATAGCGAACGTTCTCCTCAGCCAACCCGCCAATGGTTTGAGCTAACAGCATGGTTCCCAAAAAAGATTCAGAAGTTGTGCGATTCTGGGTTCTTTCCGGCTGGTGGGCAAGCTATTTGCCGATGCAAAACGCTCCAAAAATCTCACCCAGGATTTCTTCGATATCTGTTTTGCCGATGATCTCGCCGATGGAATTCAGTGCGGAACGAAGCTCGATTGCCACAAACTCGGGAGCCTCGCCTTCGGAAAGCTTTTTCCCGGCAATATCCAGATAGGACGCAGAAGTCTGAAGACAGGCTTGATGTCGCGCATTGATCGCAATGGCATGTCCACCCCAATCTGCGGTGTCTCCACTCAAGGTATCCACAATTCTCGCCGTGAGAGCTTCAAGACCTTCCCGGTTGGTGCAGGAAAGTCGAATGGCCTCTGTGTGCGACCATTTCGTGTGCTCGCCAAGATCCGTCTTGTTGAGGATGGTTACCACTTTCTGGGCTCCCGCTATCGACAAGGCGTCTTTTTCGGCGCCAGGAGCAATGCTTCCGTCAAAAACCTGAAGCACCAGTTCAGCATCCGAGACCTGCGCGATTGCCCTCGAGATTCCTTCTTTTTCCACCACGTCCTCGGCATCGCGCACGCCTGCTGTATCGATCAAACGAAGGGGAATCCCTTCCAGACTGATCACTTCTTCGATCGTATCCCGAGTCGTACCCGCCACCTCACTGACGATCGCCCGTTCAAACCCCAAAAGGAGGTTGAGGAGGCTGCTCTTCCCGACGTTCGGAGCTCCCGCTATCACAGTGCGAACGCCTTCTCGTAGAATTCGGCCTTGCTCCGAAGTGGCGGTGAGTTTGGCGATCGCAACCTCAATCTCGCGGATCCGGGAAGCCAACCCTTTACCCGTATCCGGGTCGATGTCTTCATCCGGAAAGTCGATAAAGGCCTCAAGATGAGCAATCACGCCGATCAATTCCTTTCGCAGTCGCTCAACCTCTTCGCCAAGGTAACCCTGTAACTGTTCGTTGGCGGAACGAAGGGCCAGGTCGGTTTGGGCCGAGATGACATCCATGACTGCCTCAGCCTGAGTGAGGTCCATTTTTCCATTCAGAAATGCCCGTTGCGTGAACTCACCACCAGCGGCAGCGCGAGCTCCAGCTTCCAAGAGCCTCGCCAAGATGGCCTTGGTCACCAGAATTCCGCCATGGCAGCTGATCTCGACCAAGTCCTCGCCGGTGTAGCTTCGAGGGGCCTTAAACCAGGTGAACAACACCTCATCGATCGGCTCGTCATCTTTACTGACCACCGACCCAAAGGTGGCAACCCTCGGTTTGACGGATTCTGAAGAACCTCCGCTCGGTCGAAAGACAGAGCGGCCAATTGTGAGGGCTTCTTCGCCGCTCAAGCGGATCAAGGCGATCGCCCCTCTTCCTGCCGGAGTGGCGATCGCTGCGATCGTATCCCGCTCAGAACTCATTCGAGCACCTGTTCGAGGATCTCGATACAGCGAGCGTTCTGTTCGGGTTTGCCGATACTGATCCGAACCCAGTCTGGCAGTTTGTACCCTCTCATGGCGCGGAGGATCACCCCGTGCTTCATCATTTCGCTGAAAACCCGATCTCCGTCACCAACTTTGACAAGGACGAAGTTGGCGTAGCTGGGGACGAAGATCGGGTTTTCAGCGAAATGATGAAGCACGGGGTGATCCTCCGCGCCATGAGAGGGTACAAACTGCCAGACTGGGTTCGGATCAGTATCGGCAA
>JBCDHN010000127.1:0-7342 GCA_038749915.1 Verrucomicrobiota bacterium
CATCGCCAAACCCAGCCATTTTGCGCCGAGATGCAGAATGATGGGCATGGTAATGAGGCTCCCAATGGTGGTTGCGAGGACGATCTGAATTGCAGTTGCAGGGTGGCCTCCATAAAGTCGCGCGAGGACGATGGGGAAAACCGCTGCCGGCATCGCGGCTTGCACCAGCATGACTTGTTTCAGTTCTTCGGGCGCGGGGATGAAGAAAGTGACAGTCAGAATCATGGCTGGCAAAATGGCCAGACGCAGGACACAGGCCCCGAGCACGGTGGGCCAGCGGAGGCTCGATTCCGGAGAGTGCGATTGATCCGCAATCGTGATGCCGATCGCCAGCAGGCACATCGGCACCGCGCAGGAGCCTAGATTTGCCATGAAGGTTCGCAACGGAGTGGGGAGCCAGTTATCTGCGCCGGCGTAGTGCAGGGTAAGACTGGCAATGACGGCGATGAAGGGGCCGTTGATCATCGATCGCCAATTGGCGTTGCCGGCTCCGGCAAGTACCATCACGGCAATGGTCCAGGTTGCCAGTTCGACACCCATTCCGTGGAGAAAGAGCAAGCCGAGGGGACCTTCGCCAAAGAGAGTGACCAGGACCGGAATGGAGACGAACCCGTAATTCTGGATCGCGGTGGCGATGGCGAAGGTGCGTTTTCCGGTGCCTTTTCCCAACCCGATGATGGGGGCAACGAGCAGGCAGAGGAAGATGCCCAAGGTGATGATCGCGAATCCCAGCGCGATCGAAATTGCCACGGTCGGAAGGTTATTCATGATCTCGCTGCCGATGATCTTGTCGAGGATGAGGCAAGGCATCAGCAGATTGAGTGAAAGCTGCATGATCCCGGAGTCGAGCCCTTCCTTGACCCAGTTGTTGCGCCGGAAAACGTATCCCGCGGTCATGATGAGGAAGACGGGGATGACCGCGTTGAGGAGAGGGAGGCTCATGGGGCGGATTGAGTAACCATCTCGACGGTGACCAGATCCATCCTGCCTTGCGGGGCTTCAATAATGTGGACTCCGGGATTTTGCGGGGCCCAGATCGCGGAACGGGTTGGCCCGAAAATGAGCGTGGCCGGCAGATCGCAGGCGGCGGCGAGATGGGAAATCCCGCTGTCATGACCGAGAAACCGGCGGCACTTGGCGAGACGCCGGGCAACCTCCGGCAAAGATGCTCCCTGAAGGTGTTCGAAGGGCAACTGTGATTCCTGCATCAAGTCGAGGAAGTCCTGAATGTGCTCGGATTCCGCTTCACCGCTGATGATGAGGAAATCGGATTCAGCGGATTGCTGATGCAGCGCCTTGGCCACGTCAGCCCAATTTTCGTAGCCCCAGTTCTTCCTCGGGCTGCCACTGCCGGGGTGAATCGCGATCGTGGTGGGATTGGATGCTTTCGCGAGATCGAAGGAAACGTAATTTCGCTCGGGATAGAGCGCGATTTGCTCCAGCGGTTTCGCCACTTGGGCGGCGGCAGGAAGGTCCAGCGTTTCGTCGATGCGATGCGTTGCCTGAATCACGGTCCGGGCTCCGGCTCGCTCCAGGTTGGCGTGGAAATAGCCGTCGGGATCATAGAGATAACTCACGATCAGGTCAAAATCCGAAAAGTAACACTGCCATTCCCGAACCAGATCTCCGTCCGGGACGAAAAACCCCGCCATCGGTCCGCGTTCGATGGAGCGGGTTGCATCGGCGAATCCGAATTCGACGGCGAGCTCGGCAATCGCGGAATACCCCAAAATCTCAACATGCGGATCTTTAAGCTGGGTTCGCAGCAACTCGATCGCGGGAAGCGTGAGGATGAAGTCGCCGACGGCTCCTCCGCGGATGACCAGAATTCGGCCCATAGCGTTTTAGTAGCCGCTCCAGAAGGAAACCGCGCAAATCAAGGTCAGCAAGCCGTAGGCTGCACCGGAGATGCATCCGATTTGGTAGCGGTTTTCTTTTTCACCGAGCCATTTGATCCAATCGCGCATCAAAAACGGCATTCCAACCCAGAACATGCCCACAATGATCCAGATGTAGGCAATGAACGGGATGAGAAGTCGGGTGGTCGGAGGTTCGAGAAACGCCGCGTTCAGAAACGGGGCAGCAGCCAGCATCATGATGGCTCCGAGTGCCCGAACCGAAAGGAATTCGTCCACATACTGAATGACGAGGAAGCAGCCGATTGGGAGGAAGAATTTCACCATTTGGCGAATGGTGTAAAACTCTCCCAGGTCCATTTCGCTAATCATGAGGAAGGACCACGCCGTGGCGATGATGAGAAGCACGATTCCCGCTTTGCGATTGCGGGGCAGGGCGACGAGGAAGTTCATGACTTGCGGCCTCTGAACATAGGCAATGGCGTGAATCACCATCAGAATGATGCCCAGAATTACGCCCGCTTGGCGCAGGGTCAGGTCTTCGTAGATGGCGTTGTAAAGTTCAGTCATAGCGGGCCCGCCGGTCCTGAGGATGAGACGACAACAAACGGCTCCTCTTCAAACGGAGCCGGAATCTAGCAAGACTTCCCGAAAGGCCAACAGAAGTTTTTCAAGCGATCCCCAACGCTCAGTTGCTTGCCAATTCTGCTCCGGCGAGCATGACTTTTGATCAAACTTCAACGTTGTTTGTCCCTTGAGGTCGCTAGATTTGCTTCTTGATGATTACGAATCGCGTTCTGTTGGTTGATGATCACCCGATTACCCGGGAAGGAATGCGGTTTTTGTTGGAGACGGAAGGGGACATTGAAGTGGTGGAAGTTGCTGGTTCCGTGCAGGAGGCGCTGGACAAGACGGCACGCGCTCGGCCGAATGTTGTGATTTCGGACTTGTCCATGAAAGGAAGAAACGGGCTCGAGCTGATCAAGGATCTCAAGGTGCTTCATCCCGACGTGAAAGTCATCATCGTCTCGATGCACGATGAAATGCTCTATGGAGAGCGCGTTTTGCGAGCTGGCGGCTGGGGCTACATCATGAAGGAGGATGCTGCTGACCATTTGATTGGGGCCATTCGCAAGGTGTCGGAAGGCAAGAATTACCTCAGCCCGGAGCTTTCGGATCATTTGCTGAAACGTCTCGGGCCGGGTTCGGATGGAATTGGGGGAAGTGAGTCGATGCTGATGCAACTGACCGATCGTGAAATGGAAGTCTTTGAACTCACCGGGCAGGGAAAGGAAGTTCATCAAATCGCAAAGAGCCTTCAAATTTCAGGTCGCACGGTCGAGGCGCATCGCACCAATGCCCGGAAAAAGCTGGGGTTGCCGGATGCGAATGCTTTTTTCCGCTACGCGGTGCGATGGGTGGAGTCCGGAAATCTCGTTCCGTGACCTACTCGCCCAACTGGCACTGAACGCGTGTTCCACCACTGGTTCGGCGGGTGATCGTCAGTTGGGCACCAATGAGTTTTGCGCGGTATTCCATGGTCTTGAGGCCAAGCCCGCTATGTGACGCATGATCCTCGGCTGCGAGCCCTTTTCCATTGTCGGTGATCGTCAGGCCAATTTCGCCCTCTTTCTCCGCCTTCAGCTGAATCGTCAACTGGGATCCCCCGCTGTGTCGAAGCGCATTGTGCATTGCTTCCTGCGCGATTCGAAAAAGATGATTGGCGCTTGCCGCATCGGGAAGAGCGACCAATTCCGGCGACTTCGGAGGGATGAAGCGGCAGTTCATCAGGTTGGTTGCTTTGGCCCGTGCGGTCAGGCTGCGGATTGCCTCCACGAACTGTTGAGGATCCGAGCCAAGGGGGTGCAGTCCCTTGATGAGATTGCGAAGTCCGGTGATGCTGTCGCCAAGTTCCTTGGAGATGGCTTCGATTTCCTGTGCTTCAGCCGTCAATTCCCGATTCTCAAAGCGCTTCTGCAATCCCCGGATCCGCATCTGCAGACCGCTCAAAATGGAGCCATGTCCGTCGTGGAGCTCTTTGGCAATCCGTTCCTGTTCCTCTTCCGCAGCCGCGGTGACTTCCTTTTGGAGTTGGATGCGTTCGCGGTTGTCCTGAATGATGGAGTTCATGCCAATCGGTTGCCCTTCCGAGCCGAGAATGGGCGCGATTGTAAGAACGATGTTGATTGGGGTGCCGTCGCGATGATACCGCACCGTTTCAAAAGCATGGACGGATTTACCCTCGCGAATGGCTTTAACCACAACGCCTAACTCGTTTTGGCGCTCGGCCGGAGCCAGCACGCGGATACTTTGGCCGATCATTTCGCGGGCTTCGTATCCAAAAAGTTGTTCTGCGGCCGGATTCCACTGCTGAATGATCCCGTCGAGGCTCAGCCCGATCACTCCCGCCGGGCTCGACTCGACCAGCGCCGCCAATCGTGCTTGATCGATCTCAGCCTCCTTGCGCTCGGTGATGTCTTCCGTGACGCCGGCGACGCGATAGGGTTTTCCCTCCTCATCCGAGACCGGAAATCCGCGACCACGCACGGTTCGGACATTGCCGTTCGGACGCACCACCCGATACTCAACCGTGAATTCCTTTTCATGCTGGCTTTCCCAGATTTTGACCAGGCGCTCCTGATCGTCGGGATGAACCGCATCCAACCAGACTTTGCTGTCCTGGTAGAGCTCCTCAAGCGGACGCTCAAAAACGCGTTCATAGGCCGGGCTGCAATAAACGAACTTGGGAGGATTCAGCTGAATCAGCGAGATGACGTCCGTGGTGTGCTCCGCCAGTTGGCGCATTCGTTCCTCGCTTCCACTGAGCTTACGCTCTGCTTCCTTGCGTTCCGAAATATCTCGAGCAAACACACAGCAGAACTCCTCGTCTCGAAACTCGAGGTAGTTCACCGCGAGCTCGAGGATGAACATTTTTCCGTTGCGGGATCGAAACCGGGTTTCGGTCTGAAAAGACTTGGCATCGCGAAGATGTTTCCACCACGAATTCCAATCGGCGGTTTTCAGATCCAGGGCGATATCCATCACCGTCATCTCCAGCAACTGCTTGGAACCGTAACCGGAGAGCTTGCTGGCTGCCTGGTTGGCAAATCGGAAGCTTCCATCCGGATTCACCCAGAAAATGGCTTCCCGACTTCGATCGATGGTGAACTGGGTTCGCTTCAGCCCCTGCTCGGCCGTAACGTGTTCGGTCAGATCGAGAATCAGCCAGATTTCCTGGTCCTCGAACCGGTGATGCGCAAACTGAACAACGCGCTCACTGCCATCTTTGCGACGAATCGCCACTTGCTGGGAACGATCGCGAAAGCCGCGGTTTCGCAGTTCCTCATAGCGTGCCCGGCTTTGGCTTGCTCCTTCGCCAAAGAGCTTCGCAAACCAGTCATCGACCGACTTGATCTCGATCCGTTCGTAGCCGGTCAGTGATTCCGCAGCCCGATTCAAATGGGTCTCTCCCTGATCCACAAAAACCGCGGCTGTCGGCAGTTCCTCGACCATTCGTTCGAGACGTTCAGCCTGAAGGCGCCACTGCTCTGCCTCTTTCTCATCCGTGATGTCGATCAGAGCCGTTCGACAGTTTTCCGGGTCCCGGTCCGGATCATCACGGAAGGCGATGCTTTGAACCCGGGCATCGAGCGGGTTCCCGTCTCCCCGCTGCATGTCGAGCTCACAAGTCTGTCGAAGGCGATGCTCAAACACCTGGGTGCGGTGGTCGGTGAACGCCGAGGAACTTTTCTCGGTGACAAAGTCTGAAAAATTGGATCGGCTCAGTCTGGTGTGTGTAACGCGCAGCATCATGGCTGCGGTCTGATTGGCCTCCAGAATTCGGCCTTCCCGGTCGAGAGTCAGGTATCCGACCGGGGCAAATTCGTACAGATCCCGCGCTTGATCGTTCAGCTTCGCCAGCTCCTGCTGAGCGGCGACAAGCTCTTCGTTTTTCTCGCGGAGCGCTTCCTGACTGGATCGCAGTTGCTGAATCGTGGTCACCAACTCGCCAAACGACCAAGTTGCGAGCTGTTCCTGCGTGGCCGTCTGCGAGCCCAACGCCGACAATTTCTCTTCAACGGTCGGACTCAAGACCGGTGCAGATTTCTCGGGAATTGGAGCCTTCGAGGAATGGCTTTTACGCTTCATGGACGGAGGAACGCGTCTGACGACCGGCCCTGGCCGCCTGTGGCGAGCGGCATAGTAGCTCAGAGGATGGGGGATCGCTAGTCTGGATCGGCAATTCGTTTTGTAACCCTTAGAAACAAGTACGCGAAACCACCTATGTGGATAAGGTGTGAATGCGCATGTGCGACGTCCCGAAAATGAGGTAAAATTCCCCTCAACCCCACTTCTGGCAAGAGCCGAAGTTGTGGTGCCTTAAAGAACCCCCGGACGGGTAAGAGTTGGGCAGGGCGTTTTCTCTGGCACCACAGCTTCAAATTGCCAAGCGTTTAATCCATGAATTCGCTTTTGCGAACCGCAGCGATAAACGGATAGCCGGCCTCTTCAATCGTTTTATTGCCGCCTTCCTCGCGATCAACGAGGCAAATCACGAACGCAACGTTGCCTCCTTCGCGCTCAATCGCTTCAATTGCGGTCATCGTTGATCCGCCGGTAGTGATCGTGTCCTCGATCACCGCGACCATATTTCCCTCTTGAAAGGGACCTTCGACCTGTTTGCCGCGTCCATGATCCTTGGCTTCCTTGCGAATACACAGCGCATGAAGGGGTTTGACGTCTCCGCTTCGGTCGGATTGGATCGCCACCGCTACAGAGATGGGATCAGCACCCATGGTGAGACCACCGATCGCATCCACCGAAACGCCGAGTTTGGCTTCCTGTTCCCGAACAATCTGATGGACGATCTCTCCGATCAGGTTCGCACCGCGGGGATGAAGCGTGGTTTGCCGGCAATCGACATAGAAATCGCTCTTTTTGCCCGATTTCAGGGTGAAATCTCCGAAGCAGATTGAGCGTTCTTTAAGCAGGGCAATGAGTTCCTGGCGGGTATCCATAGCGCAACGGTGCGCGGGATTCGGATCGGCTCAACCAAAACGAGAACAATGTTAGCGTCACTCTTCTTCTTTTTCGTCGGTTGGCGACGAAGTTGAGATCACCATCTCTTCGGAGATCGGCAGCAATTCCTTGGTTGCAATCCGGGTGGATTCCGGTTCGGCATTGGCGGCGCAGTTGAAGCAGTGGAACGAAAGGCCAACGAGAACGGCCAATTTGCCGTAGGTCGAAACATTGGGCCACCAGCCCGCATTGGTCCAGAATTTCAGCGCGGTACCGAGGGAGCGCTTGATGCGAAAACGACCGTTCTCGAATTCAAAGCTGGCCATTTCATCTAGCACCAGATGGGAAAGGAAGCCGATGGTAACCGCAACCGACTTGAAAAGCCGGGGGCCGAGATCCTGATAGGAACAGACCAGGAAAATGACCATGCCTGCGGTTAGAGCCGCCGGAATGCTGTGCCACATCCC